>JAGRBY010000767.1 GCA_020433835.1 Anaerolineae bacterium
CATCTGAGACGTGGAGAAAATAATTAGCAAAGTACTCTTTGATCATGTACCCCTTATAACCGCAGCAGATCACAAAGTCATTGATATCATAGGCAGAATAAATTTTCATAATATGCCACAAAATGGGTTTTCCACCTATTTCTACCATTGGTTTAGGCCGTATCACACTTTCTTCGCTAATGCGGGTACCATAACCTCCGGCTAAAATCACAACTTTCATAAAATCATCCCTAAATTTGGTTACTTATTTTTACTACTCCATCCAACTCAAGCACACGCAATGGCATACAATTCTAAAGATTCCCTCGATTAAGCCCTGTTTGCCTGGTCCCCTGAATAACTACATTATGACAAAAAAAGCAGGGTTAGCTCAAAAAACGCCCAAGTCTACACACTTAACGTTAGCAACACCGCTTTTTATTGGCTTATAATCAAGAGATCACTACAGCTTGAGCAGAGAAGGCGCATCAAAGAGGGCTTTTTAGGCTGCCAATAATTAAAGACAACTATTGCGCTCCCTTACCTAAAACAACGGACGAAAGGGTCCACCACAGAATTTTTAGGTCAAACATCATACTGCGTCTCTCTAGATACTCAATATCATATTGAACAATTTCATCAAACAAAATACCGCTCCGACCTCTTACCTGAGCCAATCCGGTAATGCCCGGATAAACCTCTAACCGTTCGTTGTGCCAGCCCTGATACTCTTCTACTTCCCAGGTGACATTAGGTCGCGGCCCAACCAAACTCATCTCGCCTTTAATCACATTCCATATTTGAGGTAGTTCATCCAAACTGGTTTTTCGTAAAATACGCCCTGTCCGGGTCACATGCGAATCATGCGAGGGTTTAAAGATTGTCTCGCTACCAGCAACATTAGACTTTATTTGACCATTTACATAAGCTTTCATAAAAGAGCGATGCGAGTCTCGATCAATATTGTGATGCATTGTCCGAAACTTATACATTCTAAAAGCTCGGCCGTCCTTACCGGCTCTTTCTTGAACAAATAAGGCCGGACCAGAAGAATCGAGCCGAATCAGTATAGCAAGGATTAATGCTACGGGAATAGAGAGGGGTAACAGCATAAGGCATAGAGTCAAATCCAGAATACGCTTGGCGGTTTGATAATACGGCTTATACGGCTTAATTCCGGCGCGTTCAATGACTAGCCAACCCATTTTTAGCTCTCCTCTGCAATTTCAGTTAGGGATTAACGCTTTGGGATGAAATTTCCCGCTCAATATTATCGGGAGGTCGAGAATAATCTTCTATTTTTGCATCTACCAAGTAGCTGACCGAATCGGCTTCTTTATCGTCGGCGGCTTTGGTTGCTAAGTTGACCAAAGCTTCGAAGGTGACCGCCTCTTCAGGAAAACTGGCAGTGCCAGACAGCAGGTTAACCTTTAAAGCTTCGTAAACTAATTTCTCTAATTTAGCGGCTACTTCGGGGGCCTCTTGATTTGACGTTTCCGGTAGAACGACCACAAAATAGTTATCCCGACGAGCAATTGTACCAAAATCCGACACATTCTGGGCCAAAACACGAGTCACACCGGCCAAAACATATTCATTCATCATGGCCTTCTGCACTTCGGCAATTATTTTAGGCAAGGCCCGATCAACTGACTTCTCATCGATTTTTAACGTAATAACCGAAAGGGGGCGTTGGTGATGCCTAGCTCGGCGCAATTCTCTATAAATGAGATCTTGAGCTTCTGAAAAGCTCTTAGCCGGCTTACCGATGTAGCCGCTGGTTATTTCATCCACCAGTCGCTCCACCTCACGCAGACCATTACTAATTTGTCGGGAAATCAACCCGGTGATTACAATCCCACTGACCTGCGTGACTGTAAGCGGTAGTGCTTCTCCCCACAACGAATCGCCCCGGCCAAAAGACTTAAATAACAAAAAACTGGGTACCGGAATCAATATCAAGGCCAAATACGACAATCGATTGGTCTTGGGGATAATGGCCACTACCGCCGCAATCGCCACAAAAATATAAGTGTAGGAGCGGATATTTACAGGTGAATTAATCCGTTCAATATTAAAAACAAAGATTAACCAAATGATTAGAACTGTAATCCAAAAACGGAGGCGATTCATGTTTATCTACAGTTGTTAGTTAATGTAAAAATAGGCATAACTTATTTGGATAGATGACAAAATTAACGATTATCGATATAACTAACAGCTTGCAAAAAGCTAATGACAAAAATCATATAATGCACCTGACGGTAACGTAACTCGCTTTTCAGGTATATTAAAAAATCATTACATTTCGTCCTTGGGAGTTAAACTTTCGATGCACTATAAAAGGCAGGAGAGGAAAAAGAGATTGCCCGTCCCGTTATGACCAGCAATTTCATTTTGGGGTAATTCCTTGTGCCGTACAAACCTCACCTAATTTTTAAGTCTGCTCTAATGAATACGGGTGGGTCAGTAGGGGTGTTTGTGTCATTAGCACATTTATATGCTCAAAGAATCTAACACAGGATAATAAATGATGTATAAGAACTTCATGGGAAATTAGTTAGAATAAGAGAATGGTTAAAATCTAAAAATTTTTCTAACCGGAGTAAAGAGGGGAGGCAGTTAGCGGCAGCCAAAATCCAAACGTGCTGCCTTGTCCAACCTTACTGATGACGGTGACTTGGCCGCCGTGCGCCTCGACCGCCGCTTTTACCAGGGCTAATCCCAGACCTAGACCTTCTAAACCTCGCTGGACGGCATCGGCCGTCTGGTTGAAAGCGCTCCAAATCGTACCCAGCATTTCATGAGAAATACCTTCGCCGGTGTCTTTTACTTCAACCACAACTCTCGATGGCGTCGCGTAACCGGATATTTTGACCGACCCACCGATCTTATTAAATTTAATGGCGTTGTGGACCAAATGGTGGATCGCTTCGCTGATCCGCTGCTGGTCGATGTAAACGTGGGGCAAATCGGCCGCAAAATCGTAGGTCAAATCGATATGGCGCGCCTCCACCAGTCGGGCCAGATGAATGGTCGCATCCTGAGCCAGCGTCGCCAGGTCTGTTTCTTCCAGAAATAGATCGCCCTGTTTGCTCATTAACGAAGCAAACGAGATCAGCGTATTGATCATCTGATGCCCTTCAACCAGCTCCTCATCGAGGCGTTTGATCTGGTCCAGCAGTTCATTATACATGCCCGCTTCCAAATAGCGATACAGCAGTTGCACTGAAAGATTCGCCGCCACAAACGGGCTACGCAATTCATGGGTAATGACCCCAATAAAGGACGATTTTAACCGGTCCAAATCCTGAAGCTGCTGGTAAGCCCGCTGCATGTCTTCATCAAATGAGCGAACGTTTTGAATAATGCCGGCCAGTTGAGCGGCCACCAGTTCAGCCAGGACCACCTCATCCGACGAAAATTCATACCCCGGCCGATCAGCATCGATCCCAATGGTGCCGATTACCTGACCTTT
>JAGRBY010000768.1 GCA_020433835.1 Anaerolineae bacterium
TCGCCCAACTATCTTGGTTTGGCTGTGGTGATGCGGGCTAACGGCTACTGGATGGGATCAGCCGTACCCAACACTTCTCAGCTTAATTTCAATATCCACGTCCACGATCCCACTCCGGGCGGCAAGACGCTACGGCTTAAACTGTATGAAGATGGGGTTTTGAAACAGCAAACCAGCATTTCCAGTCGAACGTCCTATTATTGGTCGCCAACAGTGTCGGCCAAACTCGGCAGCTACTACTATGTGGAAACCTACTACGATGGTTGGCAATATCCGGCCTATACCAGCCCCATTTGGGTCGAACGCTACCCGGTTGCCGAAGCCGGCCCCTCGTTGGTGGTGCCTACCGGCCAAACGGTTACCCTCGACGGCTCCACCAGCTACGATCCGGATCAGAACGCGCTTATCTACAAATGGACACAAAATGGCGGCCCGGCGGTAAATCTTAGCAGCAGTACAGCCGCAAAACCCACTTTTCAAGCACCTAACAGCACCGCCACCCTTTCTTTTCAACTCGCCGTGGCCGACCCCGGCGGCTTAACCGATGATGACACAATAACCGTCCAGGTCTCGAACCAACCCATCCTCTCTATTTCAAAAACAGGGCCGGAGAAAGCCAACCCTAACGAGTTGATTACCTATAGCATTACTGTGGTCAATAAAGGGATATCCGCCGCCACAAACGTTCTTGTCACCGATAAAGTGCCTGACGGAGCCACATACGTCAGTGGTGGCGATACTATCGCCAATGGTGTTGTATCGTGGAATGTGCCTAATCTGCCGGCCAACGGCGGCACGGCGCAGGTCTCTTTTTCGGTCACCGCCAATGGCTCGGTTATTAATAAAGAGTATCAGGCTACCTGCTCTAACTGTATTAAAGCCACCGGCACGGTGCCGGTTATTACCAATGGTCAACGTACCTACCTACCCCTCCTCAATCGAGGTCGATGAGAAGAAGCTAGGGATTTAAACTTAATGTTATGTATGATTTAGTCCTAAGAGGAGCATTCTAATGCAAAACGCCAATTTTCACGATCAAGCTTTTACCTTTGATGATGTCTTATTGCTGCCCGGCTTTTCTGAAGTTTTGCCGCATGAAATCAACGTGCAAAGCTATTTTGTGCGGGATATTAAGCTCAATATCCCGGTTGTTTCAGCAGCAATGGATACCGTAACCGAAAGCCGGCTGGCGATAGCCCTGGCCCGCGAAGGCGGCATCGGCGTCATCCATCGCAACATGTCTATCGAGGCGCAAGCCGACGAAGTCGACCGTGTCAAACGCTCGGAAGCGGGCATGATTACCAACCCCATTACGCTCACACCGGACAATACCCTGGCGGAAGCCGAAGAAATTATGGCCCGTTACCATATCTCCGGCATTCCCATTACCGACTCACAAGGAAAAGGCCATTTGGTCGGCATTATAACCAACCGCGATATGCGTTTTGTGCGCGATTGGAACCAGCCCATCACCAACCATATGACTTCCAACAATTTAGTGACCGCGCCCATCGATACCACGCTCGATGAAGCAGAAGAGATATTGCAGCGTCACAAAATCGAAAAGTTGCCTTTGGTTGATGAAGAAGGCATTCTAAAAGGCTTGATTACCTTCAAAGACATCAGCAAGAAGCGCAGCTATCCCCGTGCGGCTGTCGATAAGCGTGGCCGGCTGCGCGTGGCCGCCGGTATCGGCGTGGGTGACGATTATCGCGATCGGCTAGCTGCTCTGATCGAGGCCGGAGCCGATGCTGTGGTGGTTGATACGGCTCACGGTCACTCCCGCAAAGTCGTCGACGCCATCAGTTGGATTCGCGGTAACTACCCTGATACGCCGGTGGTCGGCGGTAATGTCGCCACGGCCGAAGGCGCACGCACCATTATCGAGGCCGGGGCGGAGGCCATTAAAGTGGGCGTCGGGGCCGGTTCGATTTGTACAACGCGCATCGTGGCCGGAGTCGGCGTGCCGCAGCTGACCGCCATTATGCAGTGTGCCAGCGCCGCCCGCGATTACAACGTCCCCATCATCGCCGATGGTGGTATCAAATATTCGGGCGATGCCGTCAAGGGGCTGGCTGCCGGAGCCAACTGCGTTATGGTCGGCAGTATGTTGGCCGGGGTTGATGAGTCGCCCGGCGAAATCATCGTATACGAAGGTCGGCCCTACAAAGATTATCGCGGCATGGGCAGCCTGGGCGCGATGAGCCAATTTAGCAAAGATCGCTACGGTACCGGCCAAAAATCAGACAGCGGCAAAACCGTACCGGAAGGCATCGAAGGCCGCGTGCCTTACAAAGGCAAATTGTCTGACTTTATCTACCAATTTGTCGGTGGTATTCGCTCCGGGATGGGCTACGTCGGGGCTTCGGATTTAAGTGAGCTGTATCGTAAAGCCCAATTTATCTCCATCAGCAACGCCGGGCTGGTTGAGAGCCATCCGCACAGCGTAGCCCTGACCAAAGAAGCGCCCAACTACAGCCCGCGCCGGACATAAGCCTGGCCCGTAAATCGAGCATTTAAAAAATCTGCCATTTGCGATAACCCCTCAATTATGGTATGATCTAACCCCAGAGTGTAAATTCAGGGGAAAAATGTCTCGGATTTGTGCCTGGCGAAATAAAAGAATTTTCTTCATAGAAAGCGATAATGCCTGATTCGTTTAGAGTCAGGCATTTTTATGTGTCAGACCACTATTACCTCTCCACTTCCCCTCACAAGCTCGAAGTAAAATCACAGATGATTTGAGGAGATCATGACCAATCTTATTACCCTACCCGGCCTTGTCGACGTGCATACCCATCTGCGCGTCCCTGGCGGCGAACACAAAGAAGATTTTACCAGCGGTACCGCCGCCGCTTTGGCCGGTGGTATCACTACTGTTTTGGCGATGCCCAATACATCGCCCCCTTTAACGCAACCGGCCATTTTGGCAGAAACGCTTGAAAAAGCCCAACGTTCTATCCTTTGTGACGTTGGGCTTTTTGCTGGTGCCAGCCCGGAGACCATCGATAATCTGCTCGAACTCAACCCCTACACCGTCGCCTTAAAAATTTATCTCAATGATACCTTTGGCCCGCTGCGGGTTGAAGATTTACCAACGCTCAACAAATGTTTTCGGTTGTGGCCGCGCTCTAAGCTTATTGCCATGCACGCCGAAGGCCAAAGTGTCGCGGTTGGCATCGGGCTGGCCGCGGCTTATCAGCGTCCGGTTCATTTTTGTCATATCAGCCGCAAAGAAGAAATCGAGCTGATCGCTGCCGCCAAAGCCCAGCGCCTGCCCGTAACCTGCGAAGTCACCCCCCATCACCTCTTTTTAACGCAAGACGATGCCGAACAGCTAGGGCCTCTGGGCGATATGCGCCCTCGCCTGGCTGCGGTTGAAGATGTGGCTGCCTTATGGGCCCACATCCATTCCACCATCGACTGCATCGCCACCGATCACGCCCCCCACACCCT
>JAGRBY010000769.1 GCA_020433835.1 Anaerolineae bacterium
TTTAGAATTGCCCTATCGGTAGCAACCCGTTGACTACCCAGGCAAAAAGGTAAAGACCGATACCAAACGCCAGATGGTTCATCACACTACGCACTCTGGCCTGCATCGGATTTGACGTCTTTGCGGCGGCAAATCCCAGCCCAAAGGCAGGTTGCATAATGGCGAAGGGCGCCAGGACCGTGACGACCCCGAAAACGATGGCGGGCATCAACGTCGGATGCTGAAGCCAATTGTGGCCGGCTAAGGCCACGAACGCGGTGGCCAACGAGATACCAATCAAGTAGTGGGCGATCCAGCCGACCGTGCATTCTGCGCTCTTGCGGGGAGCCGATCCAATATTCGTATGTTTAAAAGTTCCTTCAGGCATGTACCGCAGCCAGCGTCCGACCAGACAGATGTTGGATGGCATAATCTTAAAGGTATATTTGAGAAGCAGCCCCCACAGATCAAACGTGAGCGTTGCGCCCAGCCCGATGAGGATCGCGCTTATAATGGAAAGCATCAAACTATTCATACGTCACCTGTTCCAACAGAATTAACCGAAAGCAGCGGTATGCCCAAATCGCGCACTTTCTTGAGATATCCATACAACGCTGCCTGATCAACAACCGGGCCGGTCAGCAGCGTATTGCCATCGTCTTCCAAAGTCATCGTCAGCCCCTCAAACCAATCGATCCATTTGCGATTGAGATGGCCCTGAAGCCTGATTTGATACATGCTCGTGTTGATGGGTGTTCTGCTCTGGGTTGAGTTCATTTTAGAAGCGCTCGCGCCGTTCAGACCAGAGCGTGTAGCCCAACCAGGCCAGAGCCAGCCCCACCGGCAATGTCACTAACCCCTCATACGGAAGCAGCACAGCCATAGGAGCCGATAAAGTCCCCCCGGCCAGGATGACGCCCGCCCAGCGCGATAGAATACCGGCGCGGAACGTAGCGATGCCAAACAGCAGCCCGCCCAGCATATACATGGGGCCTGATATCATCCACAGGGTAGGGAGGGCACCCAGATTCGTCTCGCCGGCAGCTCCGGTAAACATCCCCATGATACCGTCCACGAACGTGGGTAACTCGGTCGCCAACTGCGGCAAGATCAATGTTTCCACGAAGGAAAAGCACATCACGAGCGCCAGCCACAGGCTAAACAGAACAAAGCCGGCCAGACCCAACCAACCCACCTTTTCCACCTGCCTGGCGTATAGCCCCACCATGCCAAACAGCCCACAGAAGGACATCGCCATTGCAAAAATGTGGACGATTACCCACGTGGGGGTGGTGACGGACGCAAGAACGTTAGCGGGATGGAAGATCCCCACGACAATGTAGCATAGCCCGGCTACCATGGCCGATAAACCGGCCAAACGCATGAGCGTAGAGGCGGTTATCTTCGTGGTACGCTCCTGGTTATTTTCTTTAACAACTGTGATCTGACGATTGGCGATCATGATTAGTCTCCTTTATCAAAACATAAGATAAGTATCAAGCGTTGCCCCCGGCATATCTGCCGGTTTAGGTTCAACTGAAGACACTATATAATGAAACGTGGGGAGATGTCTTCCCCACATGTGGGGATTGATGTGGGGATATATGACCAGACCTGACAGGTTTTGCCCAAAATTGTGCGATAAATGTAGGGGTCAAATTGATGCTGCACCGATAAAACAACAGAGGATTGTGAAAACAAACGGATGAGACAAGTAAAAATCCGTTCCTTTCGTCAATCCGTTGTTGTCTATTTGTTGCACTATGTCGTTGACTACTACAAAATTGTTGGGCTAAATCAAACCCAGCTCTTCAGCCCGTTTGACCGCCGCCCGGCGACTGGTGACGTTGAGTTTGCTGTAGATACTCTTGGTATGCGTGCGCACCGTGCTCAACGCAATCACCAATTCACGCGCTATCTCAGGGCCGGACAGCTCCGTGTTGAACAAGCGGAGAATTTCAAGCTCACGCTGGCTAAGTGGCTCAATCAGAGGCTGAGGGGCTGAGGGACCGACGGGCCGGGGCGAGTCGTTACTTTTCTCCTCTGCCGCTTCGCTCCCCTGCTCCTCGGCCAAGGCAAGAAGGAGTTGATGGCTGTACTCCTTTAGCCGCGTGCTTTCAGTGGAACTGTGCAGCCTGCTCAGCAGTGCTGCTACCGGCGGACCTTCGTCGACAAAGATACGGACGTAGCCCTCCGGCTCGGCCAGCGTCAGGGCGCGTTGCAGCGAAGCCAGCGCAGCGGGGATGTTGTCTTGCATCGCCTGGGCGAGCGCCTGCAGCACCAAAATTTCGATGACGCTGCCCGTCCTCGCGCCTGCTTCCGCCGCGTGCAAGAGACGTTCCAGGAGGCCCACGACCTCAAGCATGGCCGAGTCGGCCCGGTCGTGCTGATATCGGGCCAGCAGCACCCTGGCCAGGGTGATATGCTCGAACTCGCGCAGGTAGCTGAGGTCGTTATCGGCGGATAGCCCCTGCGCCCGTACCCAGCCGAGGGCTTCTTCCAATCGCCGCTGCGCAATCCACACCCGCGCCTTGAACGCCGCGATAGGATGAACATTGGGGAAGAAATCACTTACATACAGCCGCTCGGCCTCATCGAGCAGATCGAGCGCTCCGGCCGGATCACCCTGGGCCACGCGTATCCGCGCCATGGCCACGCGCCAGCGATAGCGGTTTTGCGGTAAGCCGATGTGCTCGCCGGGTTCCTTGCTCTTCTGCAGATGTTGGATGGCAGTATTCAGATCGTTATGCTCACGGTGGAGTTCGCTCAGGCCCACGTGCATATCGGCCATGCCGCGTACGGCAGGCGTCGCCGCGCCGGGGGGCAGCACCAGTTGCAAAGCCTGCTGATAGGTGCGCATGGCCTCGCGCAGGCGACCTTGCCCCCGGCGGATATCGGCCAGGGCGATGGCGCAGCCGATGGCGTCAGCAATATGCCCGGCCTGCTGCAAACTGGCCATAGCCTCGGCATACATGCGATGCGCTGTCTCAAGATCGCCGCCCGTCCAGGCAGCGAGTCCCAAGAAGCCCGCTGCCGCCCCGCGCGTGAGATGGGCCGGCTCAGGCAGGAGATCAAGCGCCCGCTGGGCATATTTCACTGTGTCGGTCACATTGCCCCGCGCCAGAGCAACTGCGGCCCGATAAACGGCGATAACACCCGGTAGACGGCGAAACTCCGCTTCATCGATGACAACCATCCTGAGGGGTGCTGATGGCTCACGCATAGTTTCTGCCGGATTCAGCCACCGTTCGGCCTCCCGCAGCCGGACCTCAACGCCTTCGAGTGCGCCATTGAGCAGTAACGCCCCGGCATAGTGAGCGCTCAGGACGGGGCGGTTGCGAAATAGCGCGTCGGGGAGCGCCCGCAGCCAGGCGAGTACCGTGGCCTCTTGTCGGCTCAAGCGCATGGCCGGCACAGCCCGTTCGACCAAATCTGCCACCCGCTCGAAATCCTCAGCCGCAAAGGCATGGTGG
>JAGRBY010000076.1:0-11908 GCA_020433835.1 Anaerolineae bacterium
TTAAGTCTGTCCTACGGTGATTTTCAAGCCCGGTGTCGTCTCATCTGAGACTGTCGGACTCCTCTATTAAAAAGCTCTAAGTCATTCTGATATTAGTATAGCAAGTAAGCCATATTACCTATATCCAATTATAGCCAAAGGATATAGGCAAAACAGACCATATGCTTACATACAAAATTTAGTTGACTTACTATAATTTATCTAAACCCCTTCTTAACAATATTAATTAACCTCGTTCAGCACATGTTTATCACATATTCCCTTGACCACAAGAATGGAAAAGACGCTTTTTGCCCCACACGGCTATCAATTAGATATCAAATCGGGCTTCTAAAAAGTGCATCCTTAGCAGGTATTTTATTGGCATTTAAAGGTTATTAATTCAAAATTATAACAAATGAGGAGAGCTGTGGATCAAAAAGAATATGGTAAAAATGTATTAAGTCGTCGAGAGGCCTTAAAATCGTTAGTTGCCGTAACGGGAGCGGCTGCACTTACACCTTTACCCAATGATTGGGTGTCACCTGTTATAGAAATAGCAATGCTACCCCCCCATGCCCAGATGTCAGGGCCAGCGGGAAATACTCCTACTCCTACTGGTCCCCCTATCCAGCCCACTGCCACTTCTACTCCCGGTCTGCCAGACTTGGCTTGCGTTGAAGTAAAAGATAAAGTTGACGTTATGCTGGCGCTCGATAAGTCAGGTAGTATTAGCACGGCTGGAGATGTGGCTGTACAAGAACTTAATTATGCAAAAGAGGCATTGAAACTATTTGTCGACGGCTTGAATCTGTCCAGAGATCAAGTCGGCTTGGTTAGTTTTGATACTACAGCTACACTTGAGAAAGAATTGACAACCGATAAAAACGCTATCAAGGCAGCTATTGATAGTGTTATATTAGGTGATTTAACAGATATAGCCGGCGCTGTAAAATTATGTAGAAATGAGCTTAAAAGCGCTCGGGCTAATCCCAATAACGAGCAAATTATAATCTTACTGTCTGATGGAGCACAAACAGTCACTGGTGACCCTATAGATGAAGCAAACAAGGCAAAAAGCGATGGTATCACCATCATTACTGTGGCTATTCGTCAATCTGCTGATTATGTCACCCTTAAAGCGATGGCTTCTAAAGAGAAGGATTTCTATTTTGTTCCCGCCGCATCTGATCTCATTAAAATTTTCGACCCGGATTGCGACATAGAGTAAATCCTGATCTGACGAATAATTACGTTAATCGGCACAGGCTTCGTACAAAAAAGAAAGATGTTTGAGCCATAAATCATACGAATTTTAGAACGCACTTGTGTTAAGAGGAGGTTGAACACTTTTTCAGGTAGTAATTACGGGAATAGTATCTAAAAAACACGAAACTCATACGGTTCAATATCTGGGATAAGACATTTATACTGTGGTTTAAGTCATCGAGAACCATCAGAGGAATTATGAAGAATGTTCTTACATCCCGGATACTGTTCCGATTGATAATCGGGTTAACTTTAATGAGTGGGGTATTGTCCTTCTATATTGAACCAAACCATCACGTAGCTCAAGCCCAGACAAGCACGTCTACCCGACGGGTTAATGCTGCCTACTTCAATGGAAGTATTGGTTATTCAAATATGTCTATTTTCTGGTTCGGCCAAGTAGATAACACCAATAACTATGTTGATGTTCGGGTCGGCTACAATGATGAGATGTTGAAAATCCAGACTTCGACCTTCGATCGGCGTTTATGGTACAATGCCGGCCTGGCTAGCAGTCCTAACCCTACGGCTCTCATGAAAGGAGATGCCATCACCCTTTATCTTGACCTCAACCACAATGGTGGCAGCGCTCCTGCGACGGATGATTATCGACTAACGACTCAGCTGAATTGGTGGGAGGCCCGTGATAATTATCAAGCCGTATTTCAAGGCAATAATGCCGATTGGGTGGCCATTACTCTGCCCTCCTATACAACGGCAACCAACTGGCGAGGTAATGCTCCCAATGATAATACTGATGATCGGGGTTGGGTCTCCACCATTACGATTCCTTTTTCGAGTTTAGGGTTATCTGGGCCACCGCCGCAGGGAAGCATTTGGGGGATGGGAATGGTCTTGCACGATCAAGACAGCAGCGGTGATACGTCTATCGCTGACCAGACATGGCCGGAAGCATTAAACGACCATCTACCGGATACCTGGGGTGAGCTTGCTTTTGGTATGCCTGACTACGTAACTCCTCCAGCAAAAATTGGAGGAACAACAACAATTCGCCACAAACTCAACGATGCTATAGTGCCCGATGCCCAGGTTGGCGGAGATACTAACTGTGGTGATCCTTACGCTCCCAGTTTTTTCAACGGTTGGGGAGACGCCAACTATGCCGGCTCTGAATATCTTAACATTCAAAACCAAGGAGATGTCGCCGACTGGCCTTGCTTCTCTAAAATGTATGTTTCTTTTCCTCTAGATGCACTACCCAATAATAAAAAGATTATTTCGGCCGAATTGATGTTACACCAATTTGGCGGTTCCGACCCTTCTCAAGCGAAGCTATCTCTCATGCAGGTACTCACGGTAAAAGATCTCTGGGATGAATCTTCGATATCTTGGAATAATGCCCCGCTGGCTGTAGAAAACGTAGCCGCAGCAGAAGTTGATGTTATTCAAGATTTTCCCGGCTGGCCTGGCGTTGCTACTGTATGGGATGTTAGCTATGCTGTGGCCGAAGCATATAAGAACGGAACCCCCTTAAACCTGGCCTTATATGAAGCCGATTGGGCGTACCATAGTGGCAAATATTTCGTTTCCGCAGAAACAGGGGATTGGAACGCAGTTGCTCGTCCAACATTAAAAGTAACATGGGGCGATGCGGTGTTCAATCTGGAAGTCACACCCGCCGTGCAGCACATAAAATCGGGCGATACCACAACCTACACCGTTCTTATTCAACAGAGTGACGATTTTACCGGCACGATTACGCTTGAAGCAGCCTCACCTTCTACCGATTTGGATTTAACGCTATCGCCCTTGATATCTATTTCAACAGGCAACCAAGCCACCCTCACCCTCACTGATACGCATCCATCTTCATTCTCATCGACAGTAGAGTATACAATACCTTTCACCGCCACAGGGGGGGAAATAGTTCAAACAACAACGGCCAAACTCCTTCTCAATGGTCAATCCACCTATTTACCGCTTATTATCAAATAAGGAATGGCCATTAAACACCTTCAACGATACTCAAAAGGGAGATTAGGAGATAAGGCGATTGGGAGATTTCTAAGGCCAATCGTCATATGAGAACATTAAATTAACCCACTTGGCCTCAGGTGAAGCTCACCTTTTCTGTAAGTTTTAATTCTGTTGTAAGAAAACTGAAGCTCCCCCATCATTGCTTATTACACTTCACGAAATAAAAATAGTGCCTCCCCCGATCTACCTATGTAAATCTTAAAATGTTTGCTATCCCTCCGGAATAGGGTAAAATAGGATCAGACGAAAACCCTACAGGAGGTAACCGTGAGCCGCGATCCGATTAAATTGACCGCAATGGCCAAATGTGCTGGTTGAGCCAGCAAAATGGACCCCGAGGTCCTGTCGCACGTGTTGCGACCGCTCAAAAATTTATTTAGCGGCAACGGTCACCCTCAGTTGTTAGTTGGCTTGGGCGTGGCAGATGATGCGGCTATCTATAAACTAAACGATGACCAAGCCATTATCAATACGATCGATTTCTTCACGCCGGTGGTTGACGATCCCTACGATTATGGAGCGATTGCTGCTGCCAACTCCATGAGCGATATTTACGCAATGGGCGGCGAGGTAACGTTTGCGCTCAATGTGGGGGCTTTTCCGGCTCGGCTTGAGCCTGAAATTATAACGGAAATCTTGCGGGGTGGTGCGGAAAAAGTTATCGAAGCAGGCGCGGTTATCGCCGGCGGGCATACGGTAACCGATGATGAGCCAAAGTACGGGTTAGCCGTAACCGGCATCGTGCATCCAGAGCGCTACTTCACCAAAGGGGGAGCCAAACCCGGCGACATTTTGGTGGTAACCAAACCGTTAGGTACCGGTACAATAAGTACAGCTCTCAAACGCGCTATCGCCGAGACCGCTCATGTCGAAAAAATGGTCGCATCCATGAAGCAGCTCAATCGCGCCGCGGCTCAAGCAGCCCAAGCTACCGGTGGTATTAGAGCCGTTACCGACATCACCGGTTTTGGTTTGTTAGGTCACGCAATGGAAATGGCCTTAGCCTCCGAGCAAAAATTTGTTTTTGAAATGAACCAACTGCCTCTGCTAGATGGTGTTGAGCGTTACGCCGTCGATTTTATTTTTCCCGGCGGAGCGGCCAACAATAAACTTTATTTTGAAAAAGACGTTGCATTTGCTCCAACGTTGACCGATGCACAGGAGATGATTATGTGGGATCCTCAGACATCGGGGGGCTTACTCATCGCCGTGCCGTCCGAACGCTGGGGCGATTTCAAAGATATTTGCACGGCCAACGATCAGCTGGCTTGGGTCGTTGGGCAAGTCACTACAGGCCACGGAATAGAAGTTTTACCTTAGCTAGCTGGGTACATTTATGAGTCAAAACGAGCCATCCTCATCAGAAAAATCATCCCAACCATCACCCCCAAATGACCCTATCAACACCCCTATTAACATTGCTCGGGCTCGATACACCAGCACCTACGGCGAATCGATCGTAAACAAGGGCGATCGCATTGTAGAGTTTTTAGAAAAACAGACTACATCTAAAACGAAAAAATCGTCAAAACGTTCTCAATCACCCAAAAAAGATCCTTTCTTTCTGGATGGCTCTAATAGTTGTCTATTTGTCTCCTTGCTCAGCGTGGCATTTGTTGTCGGTGGAATTTTAGGCGGGGTGGTTGGAGGCGGCTTGTTGTTATGGTTTACCAATTCTGAAGGGGCAGCATTAGCGGGGGCAGCCCATACACCCACTCCGGCTTTTACCCCTTCACCCGTTCCGGTTGACACGGTTGCGCCTTCACCGACGCCGCAACCAGAACCTATTCTTACGCCGGCGGCTGAAGATATTATCGACCATGTTCTTCCTTCGGTCGTAACCGTTATTAATCAGCAGAAAAGTAATGCTGTATCGCAAAGCATTCTTGATGAAGGTCGCGTAGTTGGTTCCGGGGTAATCATAGATCCTCGCGGATATATTGCCACCAATAACCATGTGGTTGACGTGCCCGGCCAACTCAAAGTCACGCTTTCCGACGGGCGCGAGCTACCGGCCGAGCTTATTGCGGCCAATCCAGCCGAAGATTTAGCTATTGTGAAAGTTGATGCCACCGATTTGCCAACGATTGAGTGGGGTAACTCGCATCAAGTTCGCCTGGGGCAGGTGGTTTATGCCATCGGCAGCCCCTTAGGCGACTTTCCAAATTCGGTGAGCTTTGGAATTATCAGTGGGTTAAACCGTGCTTTGGAGATTGACAAATTTGTTATCGATGGCCTTATTCAAACCGACGCAGCTATCAACCGGGGAAGTTCCGGCGGACCACTAATTAATCTTGAGGGCAAGGTTATCGGTATCAACACCTTTATCATTCGCGAAAGCGAAGAGCGCGGTATAGCCGAAGGTATTGCCTTCTCCATTCCGGCTGATACGGCCAAAAATTTACTTATACCCTGGATTGCAGCGCATACCGGCGAATCGGTTCCCATTCCGGCATCGGAAGATGGCAACTAGCCGGCCGCAGCTCCTCACAAAAAAACTACACCGTCTTCTACACTTTTTTTTAATTCTATTCTATCATAATAATAATTCAACGCCCCTGTGGCTTTGAACCTATTCGACAATTCCATTGAGAAAGCGAAAATCCTATCATGAATATCCTAACGCGTAAAGATATAGAAAAAATTATTCGTGTGGCCCAAGAAAAAAACGAAGCTCCCAGCCTGGTTGAAGTCAGACTCCGCAAAGCATATCTAAGTGGCATTGATCTATCGGAAGCGGATCTAACCGCTGCAGATTTGAGCGAGACTGATTTGAGCCGTGCCAAATTAGATAAAGCGATCTTAAACAGTGCTATTTTAAGTGAAACCAACTTAAGCGAAGCCATTTTACAGCAGGCAGATCTACGTGGTGCTAATCTAGGTGATGCCGATTTTCGCGGTGCCGATCTAAGAGAAGTTAATTTAAGTCGCGCTAACTGCAAACGAGCCATTCTTAGCGAGGTAGACATGCGAAATGCCACCCTCAACACGGCCAACCTTAGCGAAGCCAACTTAAGCCGGGCTAACCTGCGTAAGTCGGAAATTAGCGGCTCTTATCTCAATAACGCTAATTTAATTATGGTCGATTTAAGCCAAGCTGACCTGCGTTGGGCTAACTTTACCGGTGCCAATCTGACTATGTCCGATTTAAGTGGGGCACAACTACGCTGGGCCGACCTTACCAATGCCGACCTGACCCGCGTTGATTTGAGTAAAGCTGACCTGCGTTGGGTTAGGCTCCATGGAGCCGATCTAACCGGAGCCGATCTGAGCCAAACGAATCTCAGTGAGGCCCGCTGTAATGCAGCCACCAAATGGCCGCAAGATCTCGACCCCAGCGAGTTTGGTGTAACTGTAGAAGATTAAGCGTTGACCTGCTGAAGCTGATTGGCAAAACCGACCACATCGATGTTGCTGCCGCACACAATTACGCCAACCCGTTTGCCGCGCAATCTTTCCAGCAATGGACCACATAAAGCCGCTGTTGCGGCTGCACCGGCCGGTTCAACGGCCAGCTTAACGCCTTGAAAAATCAAGGCCATCGCCCGACGCATAGCATCGTCGCTAATTAAAACCAGATCATCCACATGATGCCGACACAGTTCAAAACTGTACGGCTCAGCCCGTGGTGCGCCCAGACTGTCGGCGATGGTTCGCACTTTATCGATAGCCTGCGGTTTACCGGCAGCAAAACTGCGATGCATACTATCGGCTCCCTCCGGCTCCACGCCAAAAACCTGACATGTCGGTTGCAGCAGCTTAACGGCCGTCGAAATGCCCGCGCACAATCCTCCCCCGCCAATCGGCACAATGACCGCATCAAGATCAGACACCTGACGACACAGTTCCAACCCCACCGTCGCTGTGCCCAACGCTGTCAGCGGCCCTTCATAGGGATGCACAAAGGTACGCTCTTCTTCAGCTTCAATCTGTCTGACGCGATCAAAGGCCTCGTGCACCCCATCAACCAAGATCACCTCGCCCCCATAAGCCCGGCAAGCCGCCACCCGCGCCGGATTAGCCGAGCTAACCATCACCACTTTGGCCGTTGCCCCTACCTGCTGGGCCGCATAGGCAACCGCGATAGCGTGGTTACCAGCACTCACCGCCGTTACCCCGCGTTCAAGAGCCGCCCTATCCAGATCGAGCATCACCCGCAGCGCACCGCGTGGCTTAAATGTGCCGGTATGCTGAAAAAGCTCCAACTTCAAAAAAACTTCCGTTTCGCCACCCATGGCCTCAGTCAGTTCTCGATTACGCCAGCGCCAGACCGGCGTTTCTACAACATACTTGTCGATGCGTTCGCGTGTATCTTGGATGTCCGCCAATGTTGGTTTGTGCATTTCGTTACTCCCTTGAAAATAGGTTTAGTAGGACAAACTTAAGTTTGTCCTACGGTAAGTTTCATTCTCGTTGTCGTCTCAACCGAGACTGTCATACTCCCTAAAAATAGCCGTCTGGAGCGTCAAAGTAAACTTTGACAGACCTATGAATGACAAAGCAAGCTTTGTCGCTCCGACAAATTCCGCCTTGATATCATCCACTAGAGACGGTTGCATTCCTCAGAAAACGGTGGTAAGTTACCCAGCCAGATGATGAAACAACGATTATACACTGTATACAACAAAAAGTCTCTATCGAAAATAGGCGCTATCCTGGTTCTTTTCTTTCTTACAGCCCGATCTCTGGCCGCGCAAACGCCCGATGCCGCCCCCTCGCCACAACCTGACACCACCGTCGCGCCCAATACGCTGCCCATCGGCTTTCATATCGGCCAAGGTGACTCGACCCATATGGAGGCTGTGCGCCGCGCCGGTGGCACCTTTGCCGTGATTGTATTCAGTTGGGCCGATATCGAACCGGAGCCGAATTACCTTTATTGGGAAAAGCCCGATGCCGCCCTCCGCGCCGCCGAATTCTATGGCATCGACCTTATTGCCCGCATCGATCAGCCGCCGGATTGGGCACTCGATGCCGGCACGCCGACGCCCTGGAACCTTGACGCTTACGCCGCCTTTGCCCGCCGCGTGGCCGAGCGCTATGGCAATCGATTGGCCGGAGTCGCCATTTGGAACGAACCAAACCTCAGCCAAGAGTGGCACGACCAGCCACCCGATGCCGCTGCCTACGCCGAGATGCTGAAAGCCAGCTATCCGGCAATCAAGGCAGTTGCCCCCGATCTGCCGGTGCTGCTCGGTGCCCTGGCCTCCACCGAAGGCGAGGGTGATTGGGCCATCAACGATTTGGATTATTTGCAAACCCTTTACACCGCCGGAGCCGGAGCTTATTTCGATATTTTCACCGCCCACGCCTACGGTTTCGGTCGCCCGCCCGACGATGCCCCGGAAAAGTTTCGCCCCAACTTCCGGCGGCTGGAACTGCTTCACGACATCATGAGCGCCAACGGCGACGGCGATAAACCGGTGTGGGTGACCGAAATGGGCTGGCTAACCTGGACCGACAACCCCAAACACGCGTGGCAAGTGGTCACACCCGAACTACAAGCCCAATACACCCTTCAGGCCATCGACTATGCCCAAACCCACTATCCCTGGCTGCATCGTCTCGGTATTTGGCAGCTCAACACCCAGGGCGACACCTACGGCTACGGCATCTGGCACGGCCCCGACGACATCTCCCTCACCTACCAGGCTCTCGTCGATACCTGCCCAACCCACAGCCCCCTCTGCCACCTCGACCCCACCCAATCTCCCAATCTCCAATCTCCAGTCTCCAATCTCCAGTCTTCCATTCCCATCCTCGCCGCCGACACGCCTATCCGCCTGGGCGACCGAGGCACGCTCTACCCCCATTGGGTTCACCTCTATCGCGGTGGGCGCAACTTTAGCCCCGACTGGCAAGGCGAATTTTTCCTTACCGCCGACCAATCTACGCAAAGCTACGATTTGCTATTGGAAACCATGCAAATCGATCAACCGGCCGACAGCCTGACCATCAACGACATGGAAATCGGCATGCTGCACGTTCGGCCTCGCCCCGACCCGACCAGCACCTGGGTTACACAGCGATTTAGCCTGCCGCCCAACCTTCTCAAACCGGGCGTCAACATTGTCACGATAGCCGTTGGCCCGCGTAATCCGGCCCGGCAGTATCTCGGTGCGCGTTGGGAAAATATGGAGTTTCGTCACATTAGGCTGGTACCAGCCAACACCAACCCCCTCTCTATTTTGCCTGAGTGGCAGCCGCAGCCCTCACCCAGCGGCTGGAGCGAGACCAACCGCCTGCGGCGCGGGCCGGGCGATGAACTATGGCTGCTGGGACTTCACCCCGGTCAGCTGTGGCAAGTAACCACAACGGTGGCACCAGATCAAAACATCGAGCCGACCCCGGAGAGCCAGGCCTTCAAACCACTTGAAGATGCGTCACCCGACAGCGGGCGGTCGCTGGCTTCGCCCCCCGAAATCACTCTCGAAAACAGGGCCGGTGACCGAGCCGATCTTGTCTTCAACGATCTGCTGTCATTGCCGCAGGGTCAACTGGCGGCTACGCAGCGCGGTCTGTTCTGGCGCAGCGATGATACCTGGCAGCCGGTCGACGGTGCGCCGGATGATTACGCCTACGTGGTGATCGAAGCCAATCAGCGTATCTATGCCGGTTTTGAACGCGAAGGGCTGTGGTCATCGCCGGGACTGACCGGCCCCTGGCAGCACAGCGGCCTCGATGCCGCACCCATCACCGATTTAGTCACGGCCCGTTATACCCTGCCCAATCGCGCCACGCCGGTTGATCGACTCTACGCCACCACCGCCACCGAAGTTTTTGTCAACAACGGCCTCGACGCAACCTGGCTGCCGTTCCCACTGCCCGCGCTATCGGATGAAGCAATGGACGAAGCCGGCGAGAGCAACAGCGACAAACTCAAGCCCCGTCTCTTTGTAACGGAGAGCGGCGATGTAGTAGCTCGTAACCAAGATCGTCTCTGGCGGCAGGGCAATTTGGGCTGGGGGTTGTTTGGCCCGGACAAGCTGGCCGGTAAACTGTTTAGCCTGGTCAACTGCTGCCGGTCCGGTCAGGCCATTGTCGGCAGTAATGACGCCGGATTGTGGCAGCTGACATCTTCCGGCGACTGGACTCGACTCGATGGAGACGACTTTTTCAGCACCACCGACGCCACCGAATTGGTTCAAATCGACGCTACGCTCTATGCAGCCGGTGATTTGGGGCTGTTCTACAGTCGGGATGGCGGACACGCCTGGCGCAAGGTCGATGGCCTGCCCGCCACCATCACCGATTTAATCATCGACCCCGACACCCCCGCCAACCGCATCGCCGCCACACCGGCGGGCTTATACCGCAGCCGCGATACCGGTCACACCTGGGAGGCGGTCAGTCCACCGTGGACCATTTGGAATTTGGCGCTTGGCCCGCAGGGGCGGCTGTTTGCCGGTCGCAGCAACGGCCTGGTGTGGAGCGATGATTGGGGCGAGGCCAATAGTGAATGGCACGCCGCCGAAGATATGAAGAAAGTTTACATTCTGAGCGTCAATCCCCATCCGGTTGAGGCCGATACCGTGTGGACAGGAACCTGGGGCAACAACATTGGCGTGAGCAGCGACGGCGGACGGCATCTGGCTCCATTGCACAACGGGTTGGAAACACTGAGCGGTCTCGATTTAATCTGGCATCCCACGCCGGGTCAAGTTACATTAGCCACGTTCGAAGGCTTATACCGCACCGATGACGGCGGCCAGAGTTGGTTCAAACTGCCCGGCCCGCTGGCACAACAAACCGTCTACAGCCTGCTCCAAACCGACGACGGCACCATCTGGGCCGGAGCGACCGACGGCTTGTGGCGCAGCCAAGATTATGGCGTCACCTGGACGCCGATCGAAGCCTTACCGCAAACCGCCGTCATCCGCCTGGATCGATTGCCTGTACCGCCACCTTCACCCTCGCTAAATCCGCCCTTTGTCTTTCAGCCTACCGAAGCCCAACTTTACCGGCTCCGCGAATGGCTCTGGGCCGGTACCGAAGGCGCGGGTCTGTGGCTCAGCCAAGACAACGGCGACACCTGGCAGTTCGCCGGGTTGCCGGAGCGAACAATCTACAACGTCATCTTTGATCCACTCCTGCCGGATCATCTCGTGGCAGCGACAGATCGAGGAATTTTTGCGGTGGCAGTAAAACAGGATTAGCCGGAGGTGCAGATTTTGGATTAATTCAATCCGTTAATCCCACGTATCGGCGATTTCTCTTGACGCTCATCGGGGCACGCTATAAAAGGATATGAACGCTTACATCGCGTCTCTACGTCGATCATCAGGGTTAGTTTGTTTAGATAAGGAGAAATAGAATTGACGCTAATCCTGGTTAGCGGGCATACCAAAATAGACTTTTTTAACAGTAGAGGGAATCAAGATAAGGAAAGTAAAGTTTGCTCAACTTCCTCAATCAAAAAAGGTAAATTGGGAGCAGTAAATGTAAGATCAGGTGCAGGAATACGGTTTCGTTTAATGTTAGGGTGGATATGTTTATGATGAGGATGGGTTGAGGCTAACGATGGATCATTCGGGTGAGGAAAGGAATCATACCAATATAACTTGTCCTTGCCCGGATATGATGCTTTACAGTATTCTTCTGCCTGTGGCAAGGCATCAATTGTGGTTTGGCTCTGCGTAACCTCATATCCATAACCTTCAAT
>JAGRBY010000076.1:12008-18525 GCA_020433835.1 Anaerolineae bacterium
GGGTTGCTCATGGTTAGCTTATTAGGCAAGAACGGCGGTTTTGATTTGGATAGCGATAGGTTGGCGAGAAATCAATTGCCGATATTTTTCTTCTAGGCTCAACCAGCTTTTGTACAAAGCTAACCATTCAACAAAGTCCATTCGGTATTCATCTAGTGCATCAAATTCATCTAATTCACCGGCAGTAATAGCTTGAAAAAAATCACTGGATTTTACACCAAAGTTTTTTTCAAAGCGGCTAAACTCTGCTTCAAGTTGGGACATATCTGAGATTAATTCTTTAAGTTCCATAGTCTGTCCACTTTCCATCAATTGATGTAGGGATTATACCATAAAGGCATGCCCTCTAACAAGCAAAATGTACGCAAATTACTATCCTTGTTTAGGAACAAAATGATGATTGTATGAGTTACGCAGTTTGGTGCATCAAGCCAGGTGACAGTCACTTATTCATTGAAAATGAACGTCAGTTTGGCTCACTAGCTCAATTTATTGTATCGAAGTGACTGTCACCTTTTGAACTGCGTAACTTCTAGATTGAACATAATGATACTCATAGACAAAACGGATAAAAGACGTGCAATCCATCCCCGTCATGCCCGCATGCTTCCCCGCCTACGCGAGGACAAGCTTAGCGGGCATCCACGCCTAAAGACCCTGCTAGATGCCCGACTAAGACATTCGGGCATGACATAATGGCTTTCATTGGTCGATGTTTATCTGACTTATCTATTAGAAAGTTTGAGCGTGTTATAAACATTTCTTGTGGTTAAGTCAAAATTAGATGAGGCATCTGATAGAGGCTCAAACCGAAAAAGTTTGGCCGACCATTTCCTCTGATACTGACCAAAGCTTTTTGGCCGATTCGGGATCAAGCGCGTAGGATTGCACGCCTACCGAGGTTGTCTGATCATTATTGATTTCTGCGATGTGACAGTCTTCGAGATAGACGCCACCACGCTCATCCAGTTCGGGGGCGGTGGCAGCGTACGTTGATGTGGCTGCTCCGGCCGGAGTTGTCTTAAGTTTGAACGCGCCTTCATCGAACCGACCGCGCATCATATCCCAATCCTCTTGTTCCATATGGCGCGACAATTCTGTTTGAATGACGCCAGGATGAACCGCGTAGGCGCGGACTCCGCTTTCGGCAAGACGATGATCCAATTCGACAACGTGCAGAATGTTGGCTGTTTTGGATTGCCCATAGGCGGCCCATTTGTTGTAATCGCGCTGCTCGAAGTTGATGTCTTCAAAGACTACCGGAGACATTCGGTGTCCCGCTGAACTGAGCGCGACAATGCGCGAGGGCGCTGCTTTCACTAGCGCGGGAAGGAGAAGGCCAGTTAGCAGAAAGTGACCGAGGTGATTGGTGCCAAACTGCATCTCAAAGCCGTCTTCGGTTTTGGCGAAGGGACTGGCCATCACGCCGGCGTTGTTTATCAAAATGTCCAGCGCATCGTGCTCGGCCAAGAACTGCTCGGCAAAGGCGCGAATGCTAGCAAATGAGCCAAGCTCCAACACCATCACCGCGACATTTTCGTTTCCCGTTGAGCTTCGAATGCTCTGCGCAACCGCTTCGCCTTTGTCGATATTGCGGGCGGTGATCACCACGCCTGTCCCTTTCGAGGCCAGCGCTCGCGCTGTTTCGGCCCCAAGGCCGCTCGAACCGCCGGTTATGAGGGCCAGCTTGCCGGTCAGGTCAATCCCTTCCAAAACTTCATCTGTGGTTGTGTCATGCCCAAAAGTGCTGCGATCAATAGTACTCATTTTTCTTTCCTTTAGTATGGTTCAGGTGCGCTGAACTGTGGTTTATAATTTGTTGTTCTTAAATATCCGCCCGGCTTTGACACCAGGCGGACAGTAAAAGGCCTATCTTCACCCGCCGGCTAACTCAAATCGGCGAAGCGGGTATCCAATGGGGGTACTCAGGCACAAGTTGACTAACCTCATCGAGGCACTTTATTTCTTCCGTCGATCCGTTGCGAAACGTAAAGCCTGATATTGCATCATTCCATTCTCCTTTATCGAACATTCGTTTAATTAATTGGGTAAAAAAACTTAAAGCGTTAACGCATCCCAGGTGATCTCGAAGACCAGTTGCTGTAATTCGCGATCCAAAACGAGATCACCATTATAATGATGCTTGACCAACAGCATTAGGGGCGCATAGAAAAAGGCAGTAGAAACATCAAAAGGGATATCCTTAAAAATGCCTTCCCGTTTGCCACGTTCGAACAGGGTATATACTGACTGATAATAACCCGACCCTTCCTCTCGGCTGACTCGATTGACCAGCGGAGAGTTGGCAAACTGCTCGGAAAAGGCAAACCTTATGGGTTGAGCCAGCATATACCGGCAGGCGTTTTCCCAGACAAGCCTAAACGCGGCTTCAACCGATAAGCTGTCATCATAACCGATTAGCATCACCTCGCTAAGCTCACGTTTCACCATCAGGTAAAGTTTATTGAGCATATCTTCCTTATTCTCAAAATAAACATAGATAGTCGCTGGCGATACCTTAGCGGCTTTGGCGATTTTCGACATTGAGGTGTCGGCAAAACCATTTGTAGTAATCAATTCGATGGCGGCATTGGTAATGGCATCACGTTTGCTATCGTCTTTGTGTCTCATATCCGATATATTAAACGAACATTCGTTAATTGTCAAGAGAGACATTACAATTTAAGGTTGTACCCTGGATTAGTTCCTCTGAAACTTCATTTAGCGCCTATACCTCTTGCATCTGGCGAATTTGACTTAGCAGCATTTTCTTGGGCGTTAGCGGTATCGCCGCCATCATCATGCGTTGAGAAAACGTGACACCAGAAATAACATCCAACTTGCCGGCCAACATGGCTTTGTAGCCATCTTCTGCCACCGTCCGTGCACTGGACGTATTCTCGAATAGGCTCGTTTTGTCCATACCTGAGGTGCTGGCAAATTCTGTTGCTGTGGCGCCAGGCAAGAGGGCCGTCACGGTAATGTTTGAGTCGTGCAACTCTTCTGCTATGGCATTGCTAAATGATGTGGTGTAGGCTTTTGTTGCATAATAAACCGCTTGCAACGGACCGGCCATCAGACTTGCGGTGGATGAAACATTCAGGATTCGACCTTCGTTGCGTTTGACAAAATCGGGCAGAAAAAATCGGGTTAGGGCGGTCAACGCAACCACGTTGAGGTTAATCATGGCCAAATCTTGTTCCCAGGGGCGCTCATGGAATTTACCTCGCCCACCAAAACCGGCATTGTTGATCAGATAATTTATTTCTATACCGGCTTGCTTTACCGTATCATAAATTTCAGCGGCAGCATTGGGTAAGATCAAGTCTTTGGCAATCACCATGACCTTGATGCCGTGTTTGTTTTCTAATTCTAATTTGAGAGCATTCAGTTTATCCTCACGCCGGGCAATAATGACCAGATCGCCGCCTTGCTCGGCGTGAATGTGGGCGAACTCTTTGCCGATACCGCTTGATGCGCCTGTAATCAGTGCTGTTTTTCTAGTCTTAGCTGTCATTTTGTTCTCCTTTATCTAATTGAATATTCATTCAATTTGTTTGATAAAAAATTTTACTGTCGGATAGACTCCCAGCAAGCATCGATGATCGCCTCGATCATTTCATCCGTCAGTGTAATCAATCCTGCGGCGTGCTTTTGAGCCAAAGATGTCGCGACATCAATAGTGAGCGTGTGCATCACCGGCGCGGGAAATCCTTTAATAATCATTTCCTGCTGGGCGCGTTGAAAACAGTCAAGTAAAGGGTGATAGTATTGGGCCGTCTCTTCCTCAATATCGACCCGGTAATAAGGGGACCGCGTATACTGCTCCACAAAGGCCGATACCAGCGGGCGATGGATATAATAGCGGATCAACAGACCCAAAAGCTGTCGAATCTGGCTTTTTAGCGGCTGGGTTGGGTCGAAGCCGGCGGTAATCACCTGTCCAAATCTGCGCTTGATGTCTTTGTATAACGCATCTATTAAGTCATCTTTGCTGTCAAAATAGTGATAGATGGTTCCGGGGCTTACCCCGGCTTCTTTAGCCACTTTAGACATGGCCGTGCCGTGAAAACCGTTTGCTGAAACTAATCTCAAGGTGGCGTCTAAGATTGCCTGCCGTTTATCTTTCACATGTATCATTGAGACTGACCAACTCCTCGCTGAAAATCGAATGAACATTCGTTTATATGGTTGCCATTTTAGCACCTTTCTTTTAGAAAATGAATACACAAACGTTCAGAATTCTTGCACAATCGTCCGGGACACAGCTATGCGAATGTTTCTCATCATCTTAGAAGTTACGCAACCCAAAAGGTGACAGTCACTTAGAGGCGATAAATAGATCTGTTTGGAACAAATGAACGCTCACGCTTTTGTCCACAAATTTACACAGAGAGGTGCAAATTTGAGCCTTGTTAAGGGTATTGATTTTCGTTATAATTTTAGCGGACTTAAAAAGTATTGGAGCAGGAAGGCGGGAATAAGGAGCAGGTAAAATTTTACTATCCTCTTTTTACTTCTCTTATAGTCAGGAGTAGGAGAATGACGTATCAAACCGATAAACTTAAAAAGCTTGTCGCTCTGGTAGAACGGAACGCTCCGCAAGAAGGAACTTATGTTACCGATTTTAAAAAGTTCGGTACGTTTAAGTCTTCTAGTAGGCACACCAAAATGCCCAGCTATTACGACCCGGCGATTATCATGGTGGGTCAGGGAAAAAAACGATGTTTTATCGGCAACCAAACTTACGAATATGGAGCGGGTGATTACCTGATTTCGTTTTTGCCGATGTCTTTGGACGTAGAAATTGTTGAGGCCAGTCCCGATAAGCCCTTTCTAGCCGCCGGCGTTAGCATCGACTTGATACGATTAGCTGACGTTTTGCTCAGGATGGAACGGGTCGAAGGGGATGTGACCAAACCGGTTTCAACCGATCCGTCCGGTATCTTTTCGGCCCCGTTGAATGATAATCTACTCGATCCGACCATTCGGCTGTTGGAGGCGCTGGACAATCCACGAGATGCGGTCATTTTGGGCGATTTGATTGTAGATGAAATCTACTACCGTATTTTATGTGATGAACGGGGCGGCGATCTGCGAACATTTTTGCAGCAGCGAGGACAAATTCAGCGTGTGGCCAAAGCGGTGCAGTATATTCAACAAAATATCAACAAACCCGTGTCGGTTGAAGAATTGGCCGAAATGGTTCACATGAGCCGAACCAGTTTTTACGAGAAGTTCAAAGAAGTGATGCACGTCTCGCCGTTGCAATACGCTAAGGAAGTTAAACTACTTAAAGCCCAAACGCTTCTCAAAGAAGGCAAAAATGCCAGCGAGGCAGGCTATTTGGTTGGCTACAACAGTCCGGCCCAATTTAGTCGGGAATATAAACGCCATTTTGGCTTTGCGCCGTCGGCGACGTGAAGAAACGATTTTGGCAAGAGAAGAATGAGGTTATTATTGTCGGTCGCAATGCAGCCAAGCTGGCCCAAGTTCAAGCCGTGCTGCCCGGCATCAAAACAGAATGCCTGGATGTTAGCGATGTAGCTTCGCTGGAACAGCTGCCGAATACGCGACACCTTTGATGCCGTGCCGGAAACGCAATACTTCGAAACCCCGATTGTTGTGGACAACGTCGCCGGGGCTATAATCCGAGAATAATTACCCGATTAACCCTACAGTCTTCCATAGAAAAACTATGACCAAAACTTTTCAACTCGATGCCATCGCCCGGCTACCGATGCCCGGCGATAACGTGGCGATTGCCACCCAACGCCTGGAGCAAGGCACAACCATCGCCACCGGAAACCACCAATTTAGCCTCGACCACACGATTATGGAGGGGCACCGCTTTGCCGTGCAGCCTATCGCCGCCGGTGCACCGCTTTTATCGTGGCAGTTGCCATTTGGCTTCGCCCTCCGAGATATTGAGCCGGGCGCTTACGTCTGCAACGCCGGTATGCTCGATGCGCTGCGCATCCGCCGCCTCGATTTTACCCTGCCCACCAGCCCCAACTTTGAAGAGCGCATTCAGCCTTATCGGCTCGATGAATCAAGCTTCCGCGCAGCCGAGCAGGTGCCGCTTTACGAGCACAGCCGCACCTTTGTGGGCTATCGCCGCGATGGAAATCGGGGCGTGGGCACGCGCAATACGATTGTCCTGCTGGGTACGACGTCTCGGACTGCCGGTTATGTGCAGCAGTTGGCCCAGCGGTTGAAAGAAGCGGCGGCTAACTACTCCAACATTGACGGCATCGTGGCCGTGGCCCACACTGAAGGCGGGGTAGCGCAGCCCAACAACCGCGAGCTGCTGCTGCGCACGCTGGCCGGGTTTATGGTCCATCCCAACGTGGGCGCGGTGCTGGCCGTTGATTACGGCCTGGAGCCGGTCACCAACGCCATGCTGCGCGATTATCTCACGGCCAACGCCTATCCGCTCGACGCGGTGCCGCATCACTTTTTGTCGCTGATCGGCAGCTTCCAGGCCAACTTGGAGCGCGGCGAAACGATTGTCAAA
>JAGRBY010000770.1 GCA_020433835.1 Anaerolineae bacterium
ATGGTGTTATGCACCGAGTGCGCCAGTGCCGCGGGCCAGACGCTGGCCGTGGTTAAGCGCAGATAGCCATAGATAACCCCGGCGATGGTAAACGTCGCCAAAAACAGGCCGACTACGAGCCAGCGATTGCCGTCACTATGATAGAAGGGGGTGAAGAAAACAAGCGGCAAATGCCAGACCCCATGCAGCAGGCCGCTCAAAAGCATGGCCCGGCCCGGCCCCAGGGCTAACAGTCGGGGGAAGAAATAGCCGCGCCAGCCGATTTCCTCGGCCAGGGAGTTGGTGAGCGTATCTTTGATGATCGCCAACAGTAGCAGCACAGGCAATAGGGCATTGATGGGTGTGCCGCCAACCGCGGTAGGGAGCACCAGATCGGCCAGGGGGGTACTCCACAACAGGGTGAAGGCTACACCCAAGACCAGCAGCGGTACGAACAGGGCGATGCCCCACCCGCGCCATCCGGCCCGCTGTAAGCCCAACGAGGCCCAGCCGGCTTTCGAGTAGCCGTCGCGGGTGACGACCAGCAGCATCACCAGGAGCGAAATGAGCGGGGTAAACATGGCCAGCAGCATCACCCCTTCGCCCAGGCGGGTGGTGAGGGGGGCCAGCATCGCGGTCAGGGTGAAGGCCAGACCGTAAAAGATACATGCTTTGGTTAAATCGGTGAGATGGGTAAACATTACAAAGTTCTCCATGGCGAGTAATAACTGTGCCGTTGTTTAATTTACACCAGTGTAGCCTCGAGCAACCGAGAAGTGATGTGACAGGTGTCACGGTTGGAGGTCACAGTGGTAGTGTGAGGGTCATAGGTCTGAGACGTTATTGGAATCACGGTGACAGGTAACCCTATGCGCTATGGGAGGCGATGGTTATCAAGTGCTGGGCTGCGATTTGTGTGCCATCGTCGTGTAGTGCGGCGGCGATGGATTTGGCCTGGGCCGACACGCTGGGCTGAAGAACGTGATCGAGAGCGTTCGTCAGCGAGTTCGTGGTGGGTGTGCCGGGTGCGTGCGCGATGCCGATGCCGAGTTGCCGGACGCGTTGGCCCCAGTAGTGCTGGTCGTAAAGCTGCGAGATGACGACCTGGGGTACTCCAGCGCGTGCGGCCAGGGTAGTGGTGCCTGCCCCGCCGTGGTGGACAGCGGCGGCCACCCGTTTGAACAGCGCTTGCAGGTTGACATCACCGATGACCAAACAGTCGGGTGCGTTGTCTATACTTGCCAGGTTGGCCCACCCCTGCGAGATGATCGCGCGGCGTCCGATGGCACGGGCTGTTTGGATCAGCACCTGGCTAAGCTCCGCCGGGGTGCGAGTACTGCCGAAGCCGAAGTAGACGGGCGGCTCGCCGGTGTCGAGGAATGCCTCCAACTCGGCAGAGAGCGGACGCGCATCGGGCAGGAGCCAGGCCCCGGTCTGGAATAGGGCCTGGTCTGCGGGATCGGGCCAGGGGGCCAACACGGGGTCGGCGGCCAGCCAGGGCCGGTCGGTGAAGATGTGGCTGCGCACGTCATCGACCGGAGCTAAATCCAGCGAGGCCCGCAGGGTGTTAAGGGCAGCGCCAAACGTAGCGTTAAATCGTTGGGTGTCACGTGCCCAGCGCTCAAGGTTGTTAGCCGTGGCCGGCAGCGGTTCCTGGCCCGGCAGCGGCGGTAATGGCGGCGGGGCATGCTGCGCCGACGGCAGAACGACGGGGCTGTAGGCAACGAAGATGTAAGGAAGCCCCAGCCGCTCGGCCACCGACCGGGTAGCAATTTGCAAGGCGGTTGCTGCCACGATGATGTCGCAACGCTGAGCCGCGGCTGTGATGGTCTCGAATTGCATGGCGACCATGCCGTCCATTATCTGACGTTGCTGTTTGGGTGTGGGCGGGGGTAACGGTGGGCTTGCTGGCCCGGTGGAGCGCACCTGGGGGCCAATGGGGGTGACGGTCATCTCCAACCGCTCGATCCACGCGCAGAAGTCGGGTGGTACGCACAGGTGAACCTCGTACCCGATGGTCTTTAAGTGTAACCCTAGCGCCACCAACGGCTGGACATCGCCCCGTGACCCGATGGTTGATAGTAGAACGCGCATCATCATTCTCCTTTATAATGTATGGACGTTTCAGCGGCCATCTCTGGCTACCTCGACAAGGGGTGAGTTTTTACTTTTGCCAATTGAGTACCTGGCCGCCCTGGCCCAGGAGCACACTCCCCGGAAAGACCCGCAGCCGCCACGGCTTCAACTGAATTACGGCAAAGGCTTCTGAGGTGGGGCTGTCCCAGCCGGGAACGATGGTTGGATCATAGCCAACCGGTTCAGGGCCGTTAACAAAAATGTCCCACACCTGGGTGCGTGTCGCTTCATCCAACGCCCAAGTAGCCTGGCACTCGGCCACACAGGTGTCGTGTGAGGTAGTCCAGTAGTTTAATGACATATAAGGGCTGGCCTTGAGATGCGCCCGCTTTAGCGGGGTTGGTCGTGTCCCTATCCAACCGACCAGATCTGTTCCGTCCCATTGCCAAATAGGGTGAACAATGCGGGAACGGGGTCGGCCTTGGCTATCGACAGTGGCGGTGCTGCACCACACTATACGATGGGCCATTTCCACAAAGGCCGGTGCAACTTCTGTAAGTTCGTTCATGATAGTCTCCTTTGAAGATAACGGTCTGGAGCATCAACGTTTACTTTGATCCCAACGTGGATGACAAAGCAAGCTTTGTCGCTCCTAGATTTTCATTCTCGTTGCTGGTGCGAAGCTTCTGGCGCGCACCTTTACGATGAGGATGACAGGTGTTTGTTTCTTTGACTGCCAGTGTAGCTGTAAACCAGGGGTAGAGTCAGGAGTCTTGAGGCGTAGAGAGGGGTTTATTTTGGATTGGGGGAAAGCCAACCGTTACAGGAGGTCAAGCTCGCGGGCGTAGGCCACGGCCTGCGTGCGGCTGCTGGCGCTCAGCTTGCCGAAGATGTTGTTGAGGTGTTTTTTAACGGTGCCGACGGCCAGGAATAGCTCTTGAGCAATTTCCTGGTTGGAGAGACCGTCGGCCACGAGACGGAGCAGTTCCAACTCACGCTCGGACAGGGGTTCGATGAGCAGGTGTGATTGCTCCCGTGTTTCCCCTTCGACAAGATCTGAACGCGACTTGCTGTCCGGCCCCTCTGCATCGAATGCGGCCAATAATTTAGTTACATAGCCCGGCGCGATGCCGCGCGCGTGCGCCTGGCGGAGCAAGGTGATCAGCGGCTGGCCTTCATCGACAAAGAGGCGGATGTAGCCCTCCGGTTCGGCCAACTGTAGCGCTTGATCGAGGCTGGTTAGAGCCGGGCTGCTGTGGCCCTGCGCTTGCAAAACCAGGGCTTGTAATATGAGGGCTTTAATCAGCAAGCGGCCGTGGCCGGTAGCTTGCGCTTGCTGAACAAGCGTGGTCAGATTAGCCAGAGCCGCATCAAAATTCTCCTGAGCCATCA
>JAGRBY010000771.1 GCA_020433835.1 Anaerolineae bacterium
GAAATCTTCTCGAACCCCGTCATCCAGCGCTTTACACGCAACAAAACGATCACCGCCCCCTTTGTGCCAAGCGAATCAGTCGGCGAATTGGTCGAAGTCATCCCGCTGCAAGATGCTGATGACGATGCCCTGCTTAACATTAGCAGTACGCGGCGGCTGGCCCTCAATTTGTCTGAAATGCAGGCCATCCGCAGCTATTACCAAAAAGAACAGCGCGATCCCACCGATGTCGAGCTGGAAATGCTGGCCCAAACCTGGAGCGAGCACTGTGTCCACAAAACTTTCAGGGCGACAATCACCTACACTGGCCCTCTCCCCGGCGCAGCCCCCGATGCTCCGCCGGAGACCCAAAAGGTCGATGGGCTGCTGAATACCTACATTCGAGCCGCCACCGACCAGCTATCGAAACCGTGGATTCGCTCAACGTTTGTCGATAACGCCGGTATCATCGCTTTTGACGATACCTGGGATTTGGCCTTCAAAGTCGAGACACATAACCATCCCTCGGCGCTCGAACCCTTCGGTGGTGCCAATACCGGCGTCGGCGGGGTCGTGCGCGACATTCTGGGCGTCAGCGCCCGCCCCATCGCCAACACCGATATATTGTGCTTCGGCCCGCCCGATTTAGCCCACGACGATCTCCCGGCCGGCGTGCTTCACCCGCGCCGCATTGCCGATGGCGTCATTCACGGCGTCGAAGATTACGGCAACAAAATGGGCATCCCCACCGTTAACGGCGCGATTTTGTATCACCTGGGCTACACCGCCAACCCGCTCGTCTTCTGCGGCTGTTTAGGCTTGCTGCCTCATGAGAGTCATCCCACGGAGGTTCAAGACGGCGACCTCATTGTGGTCATCGGCGGCCGTACCGGACGCGATGGTCTGCGCGGGGCGACCTTCTCCAGCATGGAGATGGATCAAACCACCGGCCAAATTGCCGGCAGCGCTGTGCAGATTGGCCATCCTATTCATGAAAAGCAGGTGCTGGAAGTGGTACTCCGCACTCGCGATGAGCAGCTTTATCACGCCGTCACCGACTGCGGTGCGGGTGGTCTGTCGTCAGCCGTCGGCGAAATGTCGGAAGGCGTGGGCGGCACGGTGCAGCTCGAAACGGTGCCGCTCAAATATCCTGGCCTGACCCCGTGGGAAATCTGGCTAAGTGAAGCCCAAGAGCGCATGGTTTTTGCTGTAGCGCCCGCTGACTGGCCGCGCTTTAAGGATATCTGCGATGGCCAGGACGTCGAGGCGGTCGCTATCGGCCACTTTGAAGCGACCGGTCGGCTGAAGCTGCTGTATAATGATCGTCAGGTCGGCGACCTCGATCTCGATTTTCTGCACGACGGTATCCCGCTCGGTACTTTAGAGGCCGTCTGGACTCCGCCACAAGTCGAGGCTACCCCCACCCCAACCCGGACGACACCTGACAATTTGACCGAGCTTTTGTTGGCGATGCTGGCTCAACCCAACGTACGCAGTAAAGAAGACGTCGTTCGACGTTACGACCACGAAGTACAGGGTGGAACGGCGGTCAAGCCCTTGGTCGGCATCGATAACCATGGCCCCGGTGACGCCACCGTGTTAGTGCCGCTCGATGTCCAATCGGCCGAGGTAACCTCGCCCAAAGGCGTGGCTTTGTCGGCAGGCATCTGCCCGGAATACGGCGAGTTAGACCCCTACGCGATGGCCTGGGCTGCCATCGACGAAGCGATGCGCAACCTGGTTGCCGTCGGCACCGATCCCAGCCAGGTCGCCATTCTCGATAACTTCTGCTGGGGCAATCCCAACCTGCCGGATCGGCTGGGCAGTCTGGTTCGCTGTGCGCAGGGCTGCTACGATGCCGCACTCGCCTACGAAGTGCCTTTTATCTCCGGCAAAGACAGCCTCAACAACGAGTATATGGGTGCCGACGGTCAAAAACATGCCATCCCCGGCACCCTCTTGATTTCTGCCGTCGGCCTGGTGCCCGATGTCTCGAAAACGGTCACGATGGATTTTAAACAGCCCGGCAACTTGCTGTACCTTATCGGCGATACCCAGGCCGAGTTGGGCGGCAGTCTCTACCAAATTATGGGTGAAACCCAGTTAACCGCCGGAGAAGCACAGCCGCCCCAGCCGATCCCGCAGGCTTTATCCCGACTGCAAGCGGTTCACAAGGCTATAACAGTCAACCTGATTCAAAGCTGTCACGATTGCTCAGAGGGCGGATTAGCCGTCGCCGTCGCTGAAATGTGTCTGGCCGGACGCACCGGCGCGGAAATCAGCCTGATGAATGTGGGTGCTGCTAATCTATCCAGCCCCGCGAGCCTTTTCTCCGAATCGCTCAACCGCTTTGTGGTTGAAGTTCGGCCCGAAGACGCGCAAACCCTTGAGAAATTTCTTGAAAATGTACCGTTCGCCCAGATTGGCTATGTGACAGCCTCGCCCACTCTCACCATCCAGGATCGCGGCGGCAACACCGTCATCCAAGCCGACGTCACCGACCTCGAATCGGCGTGGCGCGGTACCACCGGCCAACCAACCTCCCAACCAACCAACCTCCCAACTAACCTCCCTACTATCCAACCTCCCTCCCAACCAACCTCCCAACCCAAAGTCCTCATCCTCCACGCCAACGGCACCAATCGCGACCGCGAAGCTGCTCTGGCTTGTCAATTAGCCGGCGCTGAACCGGAAATTGTGCATGTCAACCAACTGCTGGCCGGTGAGCGAAAATTAGCCGATTATCATATGTTTGTCGTACCGGGCGGCTTTTCCTACGGCGACGACCTCGGTGCGGGAACGCTGTGGTCGCTCGATCTCAAACATCGGCTGGGTGATGATATGGCTCGCTTTGTTGAGAGTGGCCGACCGGTTTTGGGCATTTGCAACGGCTTCCAGGTGTTGGTCAAGGCCGGTTTGCTGCCGGGCATCGATTTCAACGGCACGGCGCAGCGTTCGGTGACGTTGGCCCACAACCAACTGGCTCGCTTTGAGTGCCGCTGGGTTTATCTGCAGCCCAACCCCGACAGCCCCAGTCTTTTCACCCAAGGTCTAACCGAGCCGATATACTGCCCGGTGGCCCACGGTGAAGGCCGCATCGCCATCACCAATGACGATGTTTTAGCCGTCGTGCAGAGCCAAAACCTCAACGCGCTGACCTATATCGATGCGGAAGGATCGCCCGCCGCTTATCCGGCGAATCCCAATGGCTCGGCGGGAGGGATTGCCGGGTTGTGTAATTCAGCGGGCAATGTGTTGGGCTTGATGCCTCATCCGGAAGACCACGTTTTCCCCTGGCAGCACCCGCGCCGCCATCGCGGTGAACGTGGATTCATCGGCTTGAGGTTATTTGAAAACGGAGTGAGGCACGCGGCATCATGATCAGCCATCAGGAACTTTTGGGAGCGCTCCCAAATGCACTTCACGCGGTCAATCCGCCGGGGTTTGGCCCGCAGCAGCCGGG
>JAGRBY010000772.1 GCA_020433835.1 Anaerolineae bacterium
GCCACTGGCAATAATCAGGCCGGCCCAAATAAATCCTATCACGGTTGCCGTCTGTATCATGGCCGGTGAACTTGCTTTCAACTGCTCGTGGAGCGCTAACGACACGACAATCAGACAGAAGCTGGATACAAGATAGGCAATAAAAATCCAGATGTACATGGTGGACTGGTAATCTCCCAGTAAAGCGACATACTGGTCAGGGGGGGCATCGAGGATGGGGCTTAATACAGTAAGGTACATGCCTATGCCCACCAGATATGCTGCCGAATGAACAAGAGCGGTAACGCCGCCCATTTTTTGTAAGTTACGCATTGAGGTTCTCCTTTTTGTAAACGATAGTGATGTTTTAGAGCGTACGTTTCACTTCTTGGGCGACTACTTGCAATACGTTTTGTGCAGAAAATAGTTGCCCCCAGATCACGCTTTGATTTAATAGCCGTTGTTTTGATGCGCTACGGTGATAACAACGTTGCCTTTTTTACGGCCTGTATCGACATACCGATGCGCTTCGGCAATCTCTTCCAGCGGATAGCGGCGATCGATGACCGGTTTTATCTTGCCCGTTTCCATCAACTCCTTGAGAAAGACCAAATCTTTCTGGCGTTCGGCTTCCGGTCTCAAGCCGGTAGCCGCGATTTTTACCTTTTTGCTGCTGAACTTGGATGTCCATAACACTTGCGGCAGGATCGACAGCCCGTTGATGGCTGCTTCGAGAAAGATGCCATTGGGTTTTAGGATATTCTTGCAGCGGGCAAACGATATCTTGCCGACCGTATCAAAGATGAGATCATAGGTTTCGCCGCTTTGGGTAAAATCCTGTTGGGTGTAATCGATGACTTTATCGGCTCCTAAAGATTTCACCAACGCGACATTCGAGGTGCTGCACACCCCGGTTACTTCTGCGCCAAAGACCTTGGCCAACTGTACGGCGGCAGCCCCTACGCTGCCTGATGCGCCATTGACGAGCACTTTTTGTCCGCTCTGGATATTGCCGGTATCTCGCAAGAACGGTAAGGCGGTTAGCACGCCATCGACGCTGGCGGCGGCTTCCTCGTAGGTTGTATTTGTCGGTTTGTGGGCCAGGACGCCATCTTCAGGGATAGAGATGTACTCGGCGTTGGCTCCGAACGTGGGGCCGGCCGTTCCAAAAACCGAGTCACCTTTCTTAAAGCGCGTCACGTTTTTGCCGACAGCTTCAACTTCCCCGGCTAACTCCTCGCCTAACCGCGTGTTTTTGGGTTTGGTGAGACCGGTGAATAAGCGGGCGATCAATGGCTCACCGCGTCGAAATGTAGCTTCTGTGGAGGTAACGGTTGTCGCATGGATTTTGATGAGCACTTCATTCTCTTTCGGCGTCGGTTTTGCGACCTCGGTGAGATGAAGTACGTCCGGCGCTCCGTATTCGGTGTATATAATCGCTTTCATAAGTGTTCTCCTAAAAAATAATGGTCTGGAGCGACAAAGCTTGCTTTGTCATCCGCGTTGGGGTCAAAGTAAACTTTGACGCTCCAGTAAATGTTCATTATTGTAACTACTGCTCAGACAACATTACTGTTGCCAAAATCACACAGCGTGATCAGGTTGCAAGTGCATCTGTTTTACTGTAACACCCTTTAACAGCAGCCATAAAGCCATCGACAATTCTCCAATAAAGGCCGGTAGGAAAACAACCAGAGCAAAGATGGTTTCAAAATCGTCGTAGTTGGGCAAAAGAAAACCGGCCAAACTATCGATCAAGTAGCCTGCTGCGGCCACCATCAACAAGATGCCCAGCACTTTGGGAACATAGCCCGACTTGAGAACCAGGTAACCCAGAACAAAGAGGCTGAGACCAAAAAGCACCAAGCCGATGGAGTAACCAATGCTATGCCCATTGAGAAAGAGCATCATCAGCGCCGGTACCTGATCCGCCTCAAATGCAGCCAGGTAATCGGCTCCGCTCAAAAGTTGCAGCACAAAGAACAAATTCAGCAGATTGAGGCCCAAGATTGTAGCTTGACCCAATCTAAAAAACGCTGCCAGTAAAGAAAGCGCATTACTGACCGGTTTGAACAATACATAGAAAATCAAAGCCAGGGCGATGTCAGATAAAATCATGATGAGATCACCGACAATCCCCAGTCGAAATAGCCCCTCGGAAGCTGCAATATTGGTGGCAGTGGCCGTGGCATCGCCGGGTACAATCAGACTTTGACGCACGAAAAATTCAGCGAAGATACCGGCGATGATGATGATGACATAGAGCACGCCGGCGACTCTAGCGGTTGATTTGTTTACACCCATTTTAGTACTCCTTTTTGAAGGTAAGAATGATGAAAATTTACGGGTTGCCATCCGAGCCATCTGCCTGGTCGGCGTCGATGCGCACAACCGAAAGCAGCGGCATGCCTAAATCACGCACTTTTTTCAGCAAGCCATGCAGCGCGGATTGATCGACCACCGGGCCGGTGAGCAGTGTTTCGCCGTTCTCTTCCAGCGTGATGGTTAAGCCATCAAACCAATCGGCCCACTGAGGGTCCAGATGGCCTTCTAGGCGGATTTGGTAGACGGGTTGATTTGGCTCTGTTGTTAGGTTGACTTGCTTTGACATCAGCGTGTACCTGTTGTGGCCGGTTATAACTGCCGGTCGATTAATGTACACGTAGTATAAGGGTTAAAGGGTATTGTTGTGTAGATACTAAAGTATTGTTTAAAAGTATTGGGGAGGTATTGTGTGGGGAAAAGCATTTAGCTTTTAGCAGTCAGCTATCAGCTTTTTTCATAGTGACCAAATTTTGAGCTACAAAACCTGAAGTGATGTCTCAAACGTCGTTTTTTGTGATAAGGCTGACCGCTGATAGCTGATAGCTGACCGCTTACATTCTTACTTCCTTTTCAAAACCGGAATCCAAATCTCGCTTCTGAAGGTTGGCGAACTGACATCTTTGCTTTCGTTCCACAGAATTTCCGGGCCGGCGACTTGTTCATAGCCGGACGAAGGAAACCATTCCGCATAGATCCGCCCCCAGATGTTTTGCAGCGTTTCCGGAAAGGGGCCAACCGATTCGAACACAGCCCACGTTGAGGCCGACACCTCAAGCGCGGTCAGGCTTTCCGGGACCTCCTTGGTCGTGGCGACGCCAATGTAGTGATCGAGTTCGCCGCCGTCCAATCTGCCTTCAGAAAAGTTGGTCGAGGCACTGATCATCCCTTGGGGTTCCACGTTCGACAGCGCTTTCAACATGATTATCGTAGTTTCATCCAGGCCGGCCCACATCGCCGCAATTTCGGGATTGACACCTTCGTAAATCAGCGTCACCCGCTTCATGAGTCCGACAATGCGAAACTCCGCTTTTTCTTCAATGCGATATTTCATTTCATTCGCTCCTTTAATCGTTAGTTGGAAGGTCATGCGCGGATACGCTTTGAGCGGCTGCCCGGTGTTTCTGGCCTCGGTTGGCGT
>JAGRBY010000773.1 GCA_020433835.1 Anaerolineae bacterium
CGACGTGGGAAAGTACGTCTCGGGTATGTTATGCGAGACTGCCCGGAATGCAAAAAGAAAACCAAGGCTAAATTGCCGGAATGCGAGCATTGCCACAAGCAGATCCCGCCTCCTGCTAGCCGCCAAGAAACGAACCCAGAGCCGACGCCACATTTCGTGGTTGACGAACTTCCAGAAGTTGTCAAGGTATATGGATTGAAGCCTACTACGCTAAATATCGTCTTTCCGTTTCATGGGATAGATGAAAACGCGCCGGCGGCACATAAATTACACAATGGCACTGGGGTTGTCTGCATCGGTAACGGGCGAGAAATCATTCACGCGATTAATCCTCAGACCGGCCGCAAAATCGTTCGAGATGGTGTGGCTCTATATGACTTCGAAGAAACATTGCCGGGCGGTCAAGGCAAAAAACGTTTCCGGCAAGGTGACTTTGTCGGGTGTCCTGGCAAGGAGCATTCGTATTACAACAAGTGTATGTTCTGTTCACCAAGCACGACATTGAAATTTTATATCAAAGAGATACCAACTCTATCGACCTTCGATCTCGACACTGGTTCCGAGGCGAATTATCGCCGCATTATCGCGCAACTTGGCTATTTCGCCTTGCCGCAATCGCAAGGTGGGTTGGGGATGTCACTCCAGGGCGTGCCGTTTATGCTCCATATCACCCCAGAGCAGATGAGCTACACCAAGAAGGACAAAAAAGGCAACCCTATCGGTAGAGCTAAAACCACAAAATACCTCCTTAGCCTGGAAGCTGAGCCGTCATATATGGCCAGGCTTAACGCCGTGCAGCGCCAGCTTGCTGCCCCGGAGCGTGTCTTCGGTTTGCTTGCCGCCCCCGATGAACCCTACCAGGCAGATCCCGACGATACCGTTATATTCGACGGTGATTACGAAGTGTATGACGAACCAGATGAAGAAATCCCGGCCTACACCGGGCCTAAAACTGGTGACGAACTGCTAGAGGTAGTCAACCAAAAAGCAGTCTACACCTTCAAAAACGCGCACCATCTTAGACAAGCCATCCGCAAGCAGACCGGGGTCAAGAATTGGGACTATCCATCACCGACCGATTACGACGGTTGGCGGGCTGCTTACAAAGCGATTATCGACTACGCCAAATCAAAAGGCGAGCATCGTGACTGGACACGCTTTGCCAACCACGTGATTGAGAAAATCAAATTCTATACCGACATCCCGCATGTCGCGGCTGCCCTTAAGGCGCTTGAAATCACTTATGACCCCGAGGTCGAGGACTTTATCTTTGAGCAACTTGACACCTATGCCGGTAAGCAAGCCGACAACAAGAATGGCGAACAAGTTCAAGATGGAATGTTTGAGCCGGTTAACGGCGGGGCTGCCTACGCCGATTAATTCAATTGTTAATGTGCTGCATTCAGTGTAGCACATTAACAATCATCTGTGACTTAATAAGGAAAAATATCGTATGGATGCAAGTGTAATCTTTAACATCCCAAATTTGATTTATTGGCTGGCCCTGGCTGCAACTGTCGCCGTGCAAGGCTGGCGTATTGGCAAAGTCGGCAAAAACTGTTGGTCAGAAAACAAGCGGTGGTGGACCGGTTGGGCAACCGTTTTTGGATCGGCTGCCCCGATGGTCATCTGGTTCGGCTGGGACGCAATGACGGTCATCATATTGGCCGTCATTGCCGGGTTGTTCCACGTCATTGAAATCGACCAGGTTTTTTTGAATGACCTGTGGAAACGCCGCGAGAACAACCGTTGGACGGCGCAGTACTTTCTAGCGGTCTTGTTGGGCCTGGCTTTCACTACATCGAATGAGGCCGATTTTTTGACCCTTACCCTGGTCTTTATCAGCCTTGGTGTGTGCGGTATCGCCAAGGTCGGAACGGAGGGCTACCGAGAGAGCCGCAAGGCGCGGGATATGCGCCGGAAGCGAGATAGTATCGATGCCCAGGCCGAATGATAAAGATTGGGAATTTTTGGACCGGCTTATCACTCTAATGATTGACATACAAGAGGCTTCCGACCACATCGAAGATGTAACCGACAACCTGGACGTGCTACGACTGGCCCACCTGCAACGACTAAACGCCAGAACAGTGCAACTGTCTGCGATAAAGTACCGGAGACGATTGGAGAGGCTAAAAGAAATTGAGAGGGAAAAGAAGAATGACGACGTTCTTGATAGTTAGTTTGCTGCTGAATGTAGCCCTGATACTGATAAACCGGTTGCGCCGGGTAGAGGTTGAGTCTCTCGAAGATGAAAACCGGCGGGCCTGGAAATATAACAGAGAGTTGCAATTACGGCTGGAGCGCATTACCAGACGAGAGATGGTCGTTAGCGACCTGATGATTATGACCCGAGACGCCCGACCATCGCAGCAGATAACAATTTACCGAAATTGAGATGTGTTGTATCTCAGGGAAGCAGCGATACCCTACTGGCCGGCTGGTTGAAATCGCAGCACAGCAGGCCAGTAAGGAATTATCGTTCAGGCTGTACTTCTACAAATGTAATCATTGTGATGGCTGGCATCTGACCAGCCATCCACGAACAACGAAAGGGGCCGTGTGCGAGCGAGAAAGGCACATCAGAACGCGAGGCCGGAATGATGCTGGCAATGAAGTTTGCCGAGAGGGTTGACGACGACTTGTCCAGGGGTGTACGGCATTACTGGACAAAGCGCGGCGTTTTTCTCACAACGCTTGATGAGGTTGTGAGGGCGGTTCTGAATGATGAATTGTTAGCACAAGGATAAAGACATGCTGATTAACGATCATTTCCAGAACTACAAGCGATACCATATCCCAAAAGCGCAACTTATTATTGCCGACATACCGTACAACATCGGCAAAGACGCATACGGTTCGAATCCTCAATGGTATGTTGACGGCGATAACAGCAATGGGGAAAGCGAACTAGCCGGGAAGCAGTTTTTTGATACCGACAACGATTTTCGACCAGCCGAGTTCATGCACTTCTGTTCAAAGATGTTGCGCAAAGAACCAAAGCAGCGCGGTCGCTCACCGGCCATGCTAGTGTTTTGCGGGTTCGAGCAGCAATTTGCCTTGATAGAACTTGCCAAAAAACACGGCTTAAAAAATTACATCAATCTCGTTTTTAGAAAAAACTTTAGTGCTCAGGTGCTAAAGGCCAACATGCGGATCGTCGGTAATGCCGAGTATGGGCTACTGCTGTATAGAGACAAGCTACCAAAATTCAACAACAACGGAAAAATGATTTTTAACGTAATCGATTGGGAGCAGGACAAGAAAGACGATCTATACGAAAAAATTCACCCGACACAAAAACCGGTTTGCTTGCTCGAAAAGCTCATCAAAATCTTTACTGACCCAGGCGAGGCAGTAATAGACCCGGTGGCCGGTAGTGGGTCAACGTTGGTTGCAGCAGTAAGGACAGACCGCAAGGCGTTTGGCTTTGAGATAA
>JAGRBY010000774.1 GCA_020433835.1 Anaerolineae bacterium
TACCTTTGGTCTCGGCATCAGCATCATAACCATCAGGCAAGCTGTTCCAAACTTGTTGCAGCATTATGGCCAAAGCCTCGGCATTATTTTTATCAAAATAGTGTGCTTCTGAACCACATTGTTCGCGGTGAACCGGGATGTCAGATACAATTAAGGCCTTGCCAAGACTCTTAGCATCTTCTATAGATGTACTCCAGCCTTCAAATAAGGAAGGTTGTAAAATAGCGCTGGCGCCACGGTAGAGCTGAATTTGCTCCTCCCGGCTCAAAAAGCCCAACAGGCGAATGTTTGTGTGGAGGTCATGCTCATCGATATATGTTTCCAACTCTTGATAATAGTTAGGGAAGCGATAATCTTCACGACTACCCGTACAGACCAAAAGATAGTCAACCCCAAGATCTTTTAGATGTTTCCAGGCCTCAAACACGATTTTATGGTTTTTATGAATCCAAAACTGATTGGGCAAATAAATATATTTCCGATTTAGACCCAACCTCCTCAACACTGGCTCTGGAGTTTGGGTTAAGTATTGCTCCGGTATAATCGAGGTAAACTTTAATACTATACCTTTGTTGGGCGAATTTGGATAAAAGTTTTGCAGGTCAACCTTGACAGCTTGACTACTGCAAACGACCTTGTTGCAGTAACCGACAATGAACCCAAACATTAATTCCCTGATCCGGTACTCATCTTCGCTAAAAAAATCCGGCCGATGCTTATGTTGAAAATCAGGAATCCATCCCAGAGCCGGACTTGAAAGAGTGAAAGGTGGTAGACTTATGAGGGGAAAAATGATATCGCAGGGGTGGGTGTTGATCTGTTTCTCTAAATCAGCGTGGTTACCTGGGGTGCTAATGATTTGGTCTGGGATTCGAATTATATTTAACCATATTGCCTTATCTGCGTACTCTGGAAAGATCACGGTTTCAGTGAATGTCTCTGGCATAAAAAGGGTGACGTTAGGAACCACTTCTGTTGGGAGCATAGCTAAGGCATTCAGACAATTTCTGATATAATAAAAACCTGCAACCCAACCCCGACGTCCGTTTAACTCACCTTGAATCAACGGAATTCCTATCCGCATAACTATTTACCTTCGCCGATTCTATGGAGCCAGTGGGCGTAATTTGAAATCCCTGTTTCTATAGCTAACCAATTAATTTGGGCCAGCCTGTTGAGTCGAGTGATATCGGCTTGCCAGCGGTCCGGATCCCCCGATTTGGTCTGTCTGGTAAAATGGATTTGTTTCTTTTCGCCCAATTTGTCCACCATAAGATTGGCTAATTGCCGGATAGTGATTTCTCGTCCGGTAGCCACATTAAGAATAGTAGCTTTAAAATCTGATTTTATCATAACCTGATGGATGACTTTGCCCAAATCATCGATATATATAAAATCGCGACTTTCTTCGCCCGTACCATATAGAGAAATAATCTCTGAGGTTAGCCATTTTTGATAAATATCCCAAAGTAGTTGTTTCTTTAAACCTGGACCGTAGACTGAAAAGATGCGCAATATAGTAGTTGGTATACCAAATAGCCGGTAATATTTTTGGCTGATCAGTTCACCCATCAACTTGTGAAACCCATAAGGCGAGATAGGGTTAGGCAGCGTATCCTCCCGAATAGGTAATTCTGATGAGTTGCCATACACCGCTGCACTTGAGATAAAAATAACTTTTGTTTCGGGCGAGTTTTTGGCAACGGCGTCAAATAAAGATTCCGTAGCCACCACATTATCTCTAAAATCCTGATTGGGGCTTGAAAGAGATTTAGGAACAGAAGCCCCACCGGCGCAATGTACCAGCCAATCAGGTTTTTCCTGTTTTATGATCGATCCCAGTTGTTGATCCGGCAATCGAAAAGAATAGATTTGACCATTGGCTGGGTGGGGGCGGTTTGGTTTTGTGGTGACACAGGGTATTACCAGGTAATGATGGTAATCTAGATAGCGCCACAGATGACTGCCTATGAATCCTCCTGCCCCGGTAATCAGTACTTTTTTAGTCACGGAATATTAATTACTGCCTTCGACGAATGGCAAAGGCAATACCGTAGCCTAGTTCTGTATATTTCATTGAGTCGAAATCATCATTTTCAGTTATCAACTTGTCCCATAAAGTTTCGAGATAGCGATGTTGCGGATGACCGATGTCATCGAGCAGAAGTACGCCGCCTACTTTTAAGCGATCAATCACATTCTCTAGATCAGTTTTGGCGCCTACTTCGGAATGATCACCGTCAACCGTAATTAGATCAAAGTACAAATCAGCCTGATCGTTAAGGAACTGCGGTACGGTCTCCTTAGAATCACCGGAAATTAAGGTCAACTGCCCTGTATACTTTAGCCGCTTCAATTCAGCTCTCACAAAATCTGGGCCGGGATTGGTCATCCCAGCATAGTTTTCTATCCATAGATCAAAGCCATATAAATTGCAGGTCGGCATCGCATTGGCCACTATGGCCAGACTGCGCCCTCGGCGTACTCCAATTTCAAGGTATTGCTGTGGTTTTAAGACTGTTGTAGCGGCTTGCAACATGGTTAGCAGGTCAACATAGCCCCAGCTTTCCCCAAATCTTTTGTAGCCTGTTTCATAGTAAGCTATCATAAATTCAAGGTAGTCATCCGGGCTGAGTTGGTTGAGAGTAGCCAGCGCCGAATGTATTGTTTTGGTTTGTCTACTCAGCCTCAGTAGGGTGCCGGAACCCAGCTGAATTGCCTCCAACCACTGTGTTGGTTTGTGATAGAACGTAACAAAAGGGTTTGATTTCATAAAAATTTTTAATTCATGCCGATTGATCTTGTATAATGATGACTGACTAGATGCTCATAAATCGCATCAGCTGCTATCTCATTGCCTAACGGGTTCAGATGAGTATCCCGCTCATAGATAAATTGCTCGAGTTTGTGATTAACAAAGATATCAGCCAGATCTAGTACATCAATATTATTCTCTTGACAGAACTCTAACATCAATTGATAAGGCTTGTCTATTTCTTCCCAAGTCAACTCCGGTGCGAATATTCGATATTCTTCAAAGTACAGTTGCTCCCGATAGGGAAAGAGCACAATGACCAACTTAATCTCAGCCGCATCGGTCAACTGCTTGGTTCGCACCAGGGAAGTAGTTGTGACTGTAAATCTTGATAGAGGACCAGAAGGTGTATAAGGTAAATCTCTAATGTCTGGCCTGATCTTAAAGCCTAGGTCGCGGTCATATATAAAAAGGTCTTCAGCCCTATAGCTACCCTCCCGGCGAAGCGGCGCAAGCTGTTGTCAAGTACCGGGTAACAGATGCGCACCTAGCCGAGTACCAAACTCAATGATTAACAAGGCAATACTTATGTCTAACAAGCCGGTCACAGAAATTTTAAGAATCGTTAAAGTTGTCTTCATTCAACCTCAACCCGGCGAAAAATCATGGCTTGAGGT
>JAGRBY010000775.1 GCA_020433835.1 Anaerolineae bacterium
CAGTTATAGTTGGGGAACGAGAGTGGATGCCTGGCTAATTGTCATAGAGATAACCAAAGCTAGTCCTATATTCGGTTTAGGATTTGCTAATTATAACTGGTTTACGCCCCTCTTCCCGATTAGAGGTTATGCTGTTCGCTTCAACTCCCACAGCCAATATGTTGATTTATTCGCCCAGACAGGAATCGTGGGCTTCGTTGCATTTATTTATTTCTTTATTGTGGTCGGCTGGTTAGGTTGGAAACTGCTAAATCGTGTCCCAGACGGATTCCCACGGGCTTATGTATACGGCGCTTTAGGAGGGGTAGTCGCTACATTAGTATCCGCAGCCTTAGGGGATTGGGTTTTGCCATTTTTTTACAATGTAGGCTTAAGTGGTTTTCGAGCCAGTGTGTTGAGTTGGATCTTCTTAGGCGGATTAGTTATCCTAGAACAGTTATACAAAGAGCCAAAACAGGAAGTAGTACCGTAATCAACGGAGTATATCTTCATCATGGATTTATCAATTATCATTGTCAGTTGGAATACACGCGATTTACTACTAAACTGCCTCGAGTCAATTTATCAGGAAATCCGAACATTTCCACAATTAAAGATAGAAACATGGGTGGTTGATAATGCCTCCACCGACGATAGTGTGGTGCAAGTGAGAGAAAAATACTCAGCGGTCAAGCTTATCCTTAATCAGGAAAATGTTGGTTTTGCCGGTGGTAATAATCAGGCAATTCGCCAAAGCAGTGGCCGATATGTCTTACTGCTCAATCCGGATACAGTCATTAAACCAAATGGATTGAAGGCGCTCGTCGAATTTATGGACTCTAATCCACAAGCGGGTGCTGCCGGATCATTACTGCTTAATCCCGATGGCACCCTCCAAACATCTTGCTACCCGGCTCTCACCTTATCCCGTGAGCTTTGGCGATTATTCCATTTAGATGCAGTTCGACTCTACGGTGTGTATCGCATGTCTGATTGGGATACTAATAAGGCTAGAGAGATCGATGTACTTAAGGGTGCATCCCTGATACTACGTAAAACAGCTTTAGAGCAAGTAGGTTTGCTAGACGACACCTATTTTATGTACACCGAAGAGGTCGATTTATGCTACCGTCTACAAAAGAAAGGTTGGTCTCTCTATTGGGTTCCTCAATCGAAGGTTGTCCATTATGGGGGCCAAAGTACACAGCAAATCGCTACAAAGATGTTTCTATGCCTATACGAAAGCAAATTAAATTTTATTCGCAAACACCAGGGCGGGTTAGCTGCTCAAGCGTATAAATCCTCTTTGTTTTTAGCTACTATTATCCGTTTGATTTTTAGTCCCTTGATTCTATTGGAAAAGTCTTCAAGACGCCAACAACATCTTCGGGTTGCCGGCAATTATCGTCGATTACTCACAGCTTTACCAAGAATGTAAATAGAAAATCTACCAAGGAAGCATTTCAAACTATTTTTACATCTAGTTCACACATATTCATGATATATTAGATACGCGAAAACTTTATCCTTCCTGTTTTTAATCTTGAAACAAGGATCCATAAATGCGAATTCTTTTCTTAAGCCAGGTACTGCCCTATCCTCTGGATGCCGGACCAAAAATGCGCAGTTATTATGTTCTTCGCCATTTGGTTCAAGACCATGAGGTCACCTTAGTAACGTTTGTCCGTGACTCTGATCGCCCTGAATATGTTAGCCACCTTGCTGAATTTTGCCATGCTATATATACAGTTCCGATGCAGCGCAGCAAAGTTAGAGACGCAAAATTTCTGCTTCAGAGTGTAGTAAATCGAAAACCATTTTTGATTACACGTGATTATGTACCGGCTATGATCGAAACTCTGCAGCAACTAACCCAAACTCAAACATTCGATATTATTCATGCCGATCAGCTCTGGATGGCTCAATATGCCTTAAAAGCTAAAGTTATGCAGCCAACGGCTAAACTCATTATCGATAAACATAATGCCGTACATCACATCCCTCAACGACTGGCTAACGAAGAAAAAAACGTACTCAAACGACTATTTTTGGCCCGCGAAGCTCAACTCATGACCCAATTTGAACCAGAAACGTGCCAAAAATTTGATTTTAGCGTGTGGGTTACCGAGGTCGATCGTCTTGCGGTGTTACCTCATACCGCTGAAATCAACGGCCGTTCTCCATCGAAGGTTATCCCCATTTGTGCCAATCCGGCTCAGGTAATTCCGGTAGACCGAAAATCCAACGGGCGGCGTATTACTTTTCTGGGAGGCTTACACTGGCCACCTAATGCTCAAGGAGTTTTGTGGTTTGCTGAGCATGTTTTCCCCAAAATTCAAGCGCACGTTCCTGATGCTGTCCTCACCGCTATTGGAAAAAACCCGCCGACGAGTTTAACAGGGCAAGGAATTGAAAAGACCGGCTATGTGGTCGATCCTTTGCCCTACCTGGCTGAGACAGCTGTATTTATAGTGCCTCTGCATGCAGGTGGCGGCATGCGTGTAAAAATTTTAGACGCTTGGAGTTGGGGGCTGCCAATTGTTTCCACAACCATAGGCGCCGAAGGGATCGAGGTCAAATCCGGCTCCGATATTCTCATTGCTGATACGGCTGATGAATTTGCCAACGCCGTAATTAGCGTCCTAAACGATCCATCACTGGCTCAGCAACTTTCTCAAAATGGCCGTCAAACTGTCCTCAAAAAATATAATTGGCAGACAGTTTACGCGGCTTGGAACAGTGTTTATCAAGAAGTGATGGCACTACAGCAAACGAAAATTCATTAGGGAATAGTTATTTATGACTTCAAACTCCGTCTTCCCTCTTTTTTCTAAGTTAAACCAATTAAAAATTTATCAATGGTTGGTAATATTTATTGTCGTGGCTATAGTAGTTCGCCTCATCATAAGTATGTATATCGGTGATACGACACATAATTTACCCGGAACATTTGATGAAGTCTCGTATGATATGCTTGCTCAACAGGTCTTATCAGGTAATGGCTTCACCGTTACCGAAGATTGGTGGCCGGCGACAAAAGCAGGTGAACCCACGGCCCACTGGTCTTATCTCTACACCTTATTCTTAACAGCTGTCTATGCTATTTTTGGGCATCACCCTTTAGCAGCCAGAATTATTCAAGCCATTTTAGCAGGAATATTTATGCCGCTTCTGGCCTATCGGGTCGGGCGTCGTTATTTCGACTCAAACGTTGGGTTGGTCGCTGCCGGACTATCTGTAATTTATATTTACTTTATCTATTACGCCGCCGCTCTAGTGACTGAAACATTTTATATTATTACCGCTTTATGGAGCTTGGATGTGGTTGGCAAATTGGTCGACGATTTAAAAACAACCAAATCAGTTCATTGGCAAGATGGCCTCCTACTCGGTCTTGCCTTGGCTCTTACCATATTGCTGCGTCAAGTTTTCTTACTATTTGTACCT
>JAGRBY010000776.1 GCA_020433835.1 Anaerolineae bacterium
TAGCAGCAGTTGGGATGATACAATGCGAATATGGGATGCGACGACTGGCGAAGAAGTGCGCCGGTTGAATGGTCATACCGGATGGGTTAGCGATTTCAGTCCGGATGGAACGCAAATCGTCAGCGGCAGTGATGACCAGACGGCACGGATATGGGATGCGATGACTGGTGAAGAAGTGCATCAGTTGAACGGTCATACCGGTCAGGTCAATTCGGTAAGTTTCAGTCCAGATGGAACGCAGATCGTCAGTGGTAGTGAAGATAATACAATACGAATATGGGATGCGGTAACCGGCGAAGAAGTGCGACAGTTGCGCGACCATACAGACGGAGTCCTTTCAGTAAGTTTCAGCCCAGATGGGACGCAAATTATTAGTGGTAGTCGGGACGGTACGGTGCGGTTATGGGATGCTACAGTCGACATTATGTTGTCTCGATCAGAGTCGCTTCTTCAACGAGACCCACCTCTATTTACTGTAGAGGAATTAAGTCGCTTTGGCTTTGACGAGCGAATATGTGAGCGTAATAGAGTACTTTCTTATAAGAAGGTAACAAGCACCTATTGCGACTAAATCAACATTCGTGTCGTGCGAGCAGCAATACCAAACTTGGTGCAATTTCAATCGCACCAGCACATCCACCTACGTGGACAAATGATGTTCTGTCCACGCCGGTGACCAACGGGCTGAAAACCCCAGGGGTGACTTTAGTCGCGCCCAAAGTTCTACGCATTGCGCGTGGAAAGTAGACAGACCACCCCTTTGACCAAGGCGGTGGCCCCGAACACATCTATAAACCTTTACAAATTCAATATGGTGAAAAATAAAGAATGAGACTAAGACAGTTTTTCTTCCTGGTATTCGCATTGGTCTTCGTTTTGGTTGCCAATGCGCAGCATCCTGCCGCTCTGCGGGCAGGAACCACCTTACGACAATTGGCCGAGCAGCGCGGGTTAAAAATTGGAGGGGCCATAAACTCAAATTGTTTGTACAATGATGCTACAAGTATTTACTGTGAGGGGGGCTACGACGCACGGTATGGAGAAACCGTTGCCCGCGAGTTTAATATGACCACCCCGGAATTTGAGATGAGTTTTACATTTTTGCAGCCAAGTCAAAACAATTACACATTTGATTTGGCCGATAAAGTTGTTACTTTTGCAGAAAATAATGATATGGAAATTCGAGGGCACGCGTTAGTGTACCATCGAAATGACATTCCGATCTTATTACCAGACTGGTTGAGAACGGGGAGTTGGACGCGCTCGGAAGCGATGGACATTCTTGAAGACCATATCACGACAGTTGTAGACTATTACGATGGCCATGTAGAAACCTGGAACGTCGTCAATGAAGCGTTTGATGATAATGGCAGCGGCACATTAAGAAACAACTTTTGGCGTGAAGAGATAGGCGATGATTACATCGAGAAGGCATTTCAATGGGCACATAACGCCAATCCCAACGCAAAGTTATTCTACAATGATTATGGTATCGCCGGTCTCAACGCCAAATCAGACGCGGTTTACGCAATGGTCGAGGATTTCAAGCAGCGCGGCATCCCCATCGATGGCGTTGGCTTTCAGATGCACGTTTGGACCGGGGACTACCCTGACAAAGCTGATATTGATCTAACCGATATGGCGGCCAACATAGAACGCTTTGAAGCTCTGGGGGTTGAAGTTCACATTACCGAAATGGATACCCGACTGCGGCAATCTACGGGGGAGGCTCCGAACCCCTATTATGGTAACGCTACTGCCCCGGGAGCCTTAGCCTTACAAGCCCAAATTTACGGCGACGTATTGACCGTATGTCTGCAGCAGCCGGCCTGTACCTCCTTTACAATGTGGGGCTTTTCGGATAAAGTTTCCTGGATTTACGACTGGATTGGTGTCCCTTACCCCCAAGAGGCACCACTTATCTTCGATACTGAATATAATCCAAAACCCGCCTACGATGCTTTATTGGCTGCTTTTGGTGATATTCACGAACCGAACGACATGTGGACACAAGCCACCTTGCTAACCGTAGGCAAAACCCAAACCCACAGTATTATGCCTATAGCTGATAAAGACTGGCTGAGGTTTACGTTAAACCAGCAATCCGGCATTGTGCTGGAAACCGCCGGCCCTTCTTCAACGGATGATACCCAAATATGGCTCTATGATAATCAATTAAATTGGTTAGCCCAGAATGATGACAGTAACGGGCAAAATCATTACTCAAAAATCGTTCTCGATTGCAATATCTTCCCGCTTTACGCCGGAACCTACTACGTTAAAGTCGAAGAATTCAGTAATGCCCAAACAATAGATGCCTATACGATTAAAGTTCAGGCTACGCCTTGCGCCAACAGCAGCGCTTATCAAACCTTTATACCCATTATTGTAAAACCATAATGAACGCACGATAAAGCCCAAAGCGTTTGTGCCTTTAGCACCCGCTTTAATAAACTGGCGATGGAGAGCAAACCTCATCTCTCTATCGCCTTATCTCCCCCCGCCCCTACTCCACAATCCGCAGCACATCGCCGGCCCCACGGCCGAACACTTCGGGGAAGTACGTCTCTTTGGCCTGGGTCGGGATGACGCGATAGGTGCCGGGGACGGCAGCGCGGACGGTGTAGGTGTACTCATACGCCCCGCGCGGCAGGCTGTCGGCAAAGAGGACGGCCTTTTCATCGCGCAGATCGGTGTGGGTGAAGTACCACGACCCCCACGGCGAGTCGGTATCGAGGCGATTGACGGTCGGCTGACCGGCCAGCAGGCTGGTAGTAGCCAGGCTGCTGTCGAGCGCCTCCGTACCGGCCGGCAGGTAATCCTCGACCATTACGTAATGCAGATCGTTCGGCGCGATGACCGTTAGCGTGACGTCGATGAAGTCACCAACCTCGGCTTCCTCAAGGGGCGCGTCGCTGCCTTGCAGGCTGTAGCGGCGCGAGACGATGATGCCCCGATCCAGCGCGTCGACCGCCTCAACCGGCTTGTAGTAGGTCAGGTACGCCCCGTAGTAGAGATTACCGGCCTCGTCGGCCCCGGCCGAGTCGCGCTCAACCGAGAAGCGGTTGACGGCATCGGCCACCAGTTGACCGACGGCTATTTGCAGTTCGGTCGTCTCATCGAGATTGTCCTGGTCGACCGTGCCTTCATCCAGCGACTGCCCGTTGAGCGATGCCTGCCAGCTATAGTCGGCTTGCAGTTCGCCGCTGGCCTTGAGCCATTCGGTTAAGCCGAGCACCGACCAGGCCGTTTCCTGGGTCGATGACCAGTGGCCGTTCTGCTCGCGGATGGTCATCAGCCAGCGCACCACCTGCGGCAGCAGCGGGTTCTCCGGCTCAATGCGGGCCAGAGCGTTCAGGATGATGGCCGTGCTGCGCACGTCGGTATTCATCGAGAAGGCGTCAAGCTGCTGCTCTTGCCAGTGA
>JAGRBY010000777.1 GCA_020433835.1 Anaerolineae bacterium
ATGGGTCTCAGCCGGGGCGGCTACCGGGGCATCCTGCTACCACTGGTCGCCACGGTTGTTTTTTACACCTTCTGGCGCGGCTGGCGCGAGGCATCGATCAAATTTATGATCTTGGCCGGTATTGCGCTCGGCGTGAGCCAATACACTTATCTCGCTGCCCGCGCCCTCCCCCTCACCTTCGCCGTATTCGCCCTTCTGTGGACTATCCTCATTCTCTTCCACCGCAATTCTCTTAATCCGCAACTCCAAACTACCAACCCTCAATCTCCAATCTCCAGTCTCCAGTCTCCAATTACCAATTACCAATTACCAATCTCGACCCTCCGGCCCCTCTGGCTCACCTTAATAATAATGGCCTTCATCTCAGCCATCGTCTTCGCCCCGTTAGGCTGGATTTTCTACAACGATCCCTCTCTTTTCTCAGCCCGTACCGGCGATGTTTTCTTTACGCCTGATACGCTGTCCGAACTGCTATCGCATGTGTCTCAAGCCGTGCGCCTTTTTATCGATAACGGCGATCCCAACTGGCGGCATCACTTGCCCGGTCGTCCGATGCTCGGCTGGCTGGGTTGGCTGGGGTTTTGGCCCGGCTTAATTCTGTGTATTCGCCGCTGGCGACAACCTGTGCATCTGTTTTTGCTGGTCGCTCTGCTGACGCTCTACCTGCCGGCTTTGCTCTCCGTGCCGCCGGTTCACGCCTTGCGCCTGGCGACGCTGCTGCCCATTTACTATATCATCTTTGCCATCGGGTTGGTAACGCTCGTCCAATGGCTTGTCAGTTATGCACTACGCACTATGCACTATGCCACCCGACAGCGAACTGTTATCATAATTGTCCTCATCGTTCTCCTCCTCGAAACCGGCCTCACTGCCTACGACTACTTTGTTCGCTGGGCCAACGCCGAAGAAACCTACGTCGAGTACAATACGCCGCTGGTCGATTTTGTCGATCAGGTAGCCGATCTAACCTGGGAGTCGCCGGTCATCCTGCCTTTTCAAATTTACGTTCACCCCACCACCCGCTATCTGCTTCACGATCAGTTCATCGAGCAATCTGCGCCCGAGACGCTGTCCGGCCCGGTTCAACTTGTTAGTCTGCCCGATAACTTCCGTATGCTCAATGTTGCCAATATTCCGGAATTACCGGCCTATGTCTGGCTGGCCCGGCAACCGGACGGACAGGGCGTCGTTTACGTCTCGCGTCCGCCCCGGCTGGAGGAGCAGGATTTTCTGCGTCAATCGATCAAAACCATCGAGCCGGAAACCTACACCGACCGCTTTGGCCGCGATCTGGCCTATTTTCGTACCCTGCCCGATCCCACACCGCTGCTGCCGATGTTCACCGAGACGACACCACAACGCCTGACCGATATTAACTGGGCCGATCAGGCGCAATTGGTCGGCTACGAGGTTATTCCGACTGTGGCGCAGCCTAACCAACCTATCACCCTCAACCTTTACTGGCACAGTCTGACCAACCTCACTTTCGACAGTCGGCTCTTTCTGCAAATTGTCGACAGCGGCGGCAATCCGATCAATCAGTGGGAAGGCGAGGCTTTCCGCGAGGATATGTATCGTTGGCGGCCCAACGGCATTTTACCGACGCAGCACACCCTCTGGCTCGGCCCCGATACCCGCCCTGGCCCGTATCTCATCAGGTTGGGCTTTTTCGATCGCCACACCGGCGAACGCCTACCGATTCAGGCCATCAACGGCACGCCGGCTGCCCTGCCCGATGGTGAAACCCTCGACTCTATCGATCAAATCCATCTTGGCCTCTTTTACGTCACCCCCGATGGCACCGATCCGCGCTCACCGGCCCTGCCCCTATCCGCCACCTTCGCCGACTCCATCCAACTCACCGGCCTCACCTTCCCCCAATCTCCTAATCCCCCAATCTCCCAATCTCCTAATCCCCAGTCTCCAGTCTCCAATCTCCAATCTCTCCCCATCACCTTCCACTGGCAAACCCTCCAACCCACCCCTAAACCCTACACCGTTTTCCTACAACTGCTCAACCAAAACGGCGAGGTCGTCAGCGGCTGGGACAGCCAGCCCTTTAACGGACTTTACCCCACCAACCTCTGGTCGCCCGGCGAAGTTGTGGTCGATACCTTTACCTTGCCCCTCCCCGAAGGTGGCCTACCGTCTGGTGCTTATCGCCTCATCACCGGCTTTTACGATTTCGAGACCGGCCAAAGGCTGCTGCTGGCCGATAGCTCTGATTTTGTGGTGGTGAGCGTTTTTGAGTTAAATTAAGTAGTGTCAAATCTCTGAGGTTTTCTAACTATTCTCTTATGCTTTTCTATCCAAATATTAATTACATAGGGGTAGAATTAATGTTGTACTAAATTTCACGCAGCGAGTATGCCACAATACTTATAAATTAACTTTCTCTACCCTTTACCACCCTTTCTTAAAATCATTTTCATTCTAGTTCTTTACAAACCAACAGATTAGGGCCTGGAGCCGACATGTATCCAAGGTGGGCCAAGAAAAAAAAAAAAAAAAAACCGCACAGGTGTCGTTTATTTCATTTTGGCACTATTTATCTTACTAGCTATGCTTGGAAAATTTGAGTGGAGCGTTTCCGATGTGCATGCTAGCGAAATTGAAGCTGCTTCTACGCATAAAACTAACCCAATGGTTGAGACATCGACCTTGTGGCTGGATGCGCAAGAAAGTGGCGAGATTGTCTACTTTCTTTTTCAGTCCCCCGCTCGGCTAGAGCGTTACAATTTAACTACGGAAACTTGGCTGTCATCGATCACTTTATCAGATACTCCAACGGCATTTACCGTAGACGCAGACGGTCTGTATATCGCCTTTAGCCGAAGAGTATCGCATTTTCAACTCGACGGTACCAGCGAGACCCATCTACGTAATACAGATACGGATATAAAAAGCCTGCATACCATAGGCGCGTATCTTTATATCAATTATTCCAGCTACCCCTATGGAAAATTGGTCAGTGTTGATAAAATTTCAGGAACTTTTATCGACTCTAAATCTTATCTTTACGATGTCTTAAACGGTTCCTCTGTGGCCCCTTCTATCGGTAAGCTGTTTGCCCGCACCTCAGGTATCAGCCCTTCCGATATTGTACAGGTCATCCTCAATACCGATGGGACGTTAGGCAGCAGTACCGATAGTCCTTACCACGGTAATTATCCCAACGCAACCAAAACTTATGTGTTTCCGGGCGATGGACGGGTTGTCGATAGTGCCGGTATTATCTATAACGCCTCAGACTTAACCTACAGCAATAGTTTTGCCGGTTCGGTCAACGATATAACCTTTTATGAAGATCTGCCCATTGTTTTGCGGGGCAATAAATTAATCGCTTTTTCCTAATTCTCGTATTTTCTGTGGTTGAGGTTAAAGCCAACGGCAGAAGTAGAAATAAGGAGGTTGTGCAGCCA
>JAGRBY010000778.1 GCA_020433835.1 Anaerolineae bacterium
AGGAGCGGCCAAAGTCGTACTGGTCATAATAAGAAGCGGTTGAATTTCAATGGAAGGTGAATTATATCGGCAAATTCTTCTTGAATAGTGTATGCTTCAAAGCGGTAGCGACACTGTAGTTCCCCGCTCGCTATTTGCAACATTGCGCAAATCTCTCGCAAATTTTTGACTGACAGGCAAATTTGGCTGGTGTAGTATGGTTGCACTGAACGTTATCAGCCATACACGAGAGAGAGACACCATGAAATTTGCTGAGATGAAGAAGGTAGTAATTATTGGCTCTTCTGCTTCCGGTAAGTCGACCCTGGCCCGAAAGCTTAGTGTACTCCTTAGGTTGGATGTCATCCACCTCGATGCCCTTTATTGGCAGCCTGGTTGGGTTAGAACGCCTCTTGCCGAGTGGTCGGGCGTTCTGGCTGACCTGGTTCAACAAGATCGGTGGGTGATTGAAGGCAATTACCTCGAAACACTGGATATCCAACTAGCTGCAGCCGATACCATCATTTTTCTTGATCTACCCCGCAGCTTATGTTTGTGGCGAGCCATCAAACGACGCGTTACCTATCTAGGCCGCTCTCGTTCAGACGCAGCCCCCAACTGTTTCGATTATTTGAGTTGGCACCTGCTGCGCACAATCTGGTTGTACCCGGACGTTAAACGGCCTTTGGTTTTGCAGCAGGTGACGCAAACCGCAAGCGACAAGCAAGTTATTATTCTGCGCCAACCGGCGGAGGTTTATCAATTTCTGGAAGGGATAGCCTATCATTCATTATCCTTCAGCCACATTCTCAATGGCTCCCCGTGCCTTCAGGGTCGCTTTTTGCGCTATTGTTAGACCATAATCTTCTTAGCTGGATTGCTGCCAGATAACAGCCACGTTCTTAAAAGCGCTATAGAACAATGTGATGCAATATTCCGGCGGTTCAAATGTAGTTCTGAAAAACCACTGGATTGGCGGATTGGATGGTTGGGCCGCAATATCGATCAGTTGGTTGTGGTTTGTATCGGCCACATACCTATCGCCATCGGGGCTTAAGGGCTGGCTCTCGAACTGATCGAGACGGGCCAACTGCTCCTTGATCGACTGCTCGTTAACGCTGCCGGCTGCGTGGATGAGTTTGCCGTCTAAAAGCAGCGCATAACCAATGCCATTATCTCCGCCGGCATCTTGCTCCTGCGCCAGGACGCCCTCGCTATCCCAGCCGGCCATAATCATTTGAAGCGTAGCCTCAATTTTATGCCGTGAACTGGCGTTGGCAATCGTGTGATTGAGGATAGCATACGATCCCACCGCCATCATGGCCCACAAATATTGGCGGACTCCACTTTTGACCAGCGAATACAGCTTGTCTTCAGTAGTTTCCGCCTTTGTAAAATAACCACTGATATCGTATCGATCAATAACCTCCCGTTCCGGAGCAGTTCCCGGCTGGCCTGTGCGAACAAAAAGCTGCGTAAGGCGATTATCCATATCTTCACGAATGTAATGACACAACTCCAAACCAGCCGTGTCGCTTTCCATGACAACATCCGTAAAAATAACAGCCAGCCTCGATAAGTAGTGATCCGGTCGATGATTAAGAAATTCAATCGCCTCAGCCTTACTCTTAGCCGTATGGATTTTTAAGGGTAGGCCATATACTTCAAAATCCTTCATAGCCAGTTTGGAAATAGCGAGTACATCGGGTTCATCATCCACTAAAAGAACTTCCCACTCGGTAAAAAACATTATTCTCCCTCAAATTGTGTAATTAAAAAACGATTGGTAACTACTCAGCCGTCATGCCCGAATGTTTTTATCGGGCATCCACTTAAGGCCAACGAATGGATTCCCGCTAAAACGTGCGGGAATGACGCAAAAAGCCACCACTGCTGAGTAGTTACAACGGTTGAATATTAATTTATGGTGGTCTTTGCGCTCCTTGGGAAAAATCGATATAGACAGAACTGAGTTATGAAGAGAGTGTGGTGTTTGTGGAAATATTTTAGGAGTGACCGGATGATGCAATAGAGATCTTTTGTCGAAGCGACGTGAAGCAACAATCGATACGCTTTGTGCGTAGAGCAATAGATTTAACGTGCGAGCAACTTTATGGTGGCTATAAAAAGATGGGTTATAGATGAGATGGCGATTGAAAAAGGATCGACCTCGGATAAGCTTCTTCGCTTTTTATGCCGAATAGCCTTTCCAACCAAGCTCAAATTCTAACACACTTACACAGTGTTGCCAAAGACAAAGCTTGCACCAGCTTATGAAAACGCGTGGATGCACAGCATGATGGTTGCACTTTTAGAAACCAGGGTTTTGATGTCTCATTGATAACCGTCTGGGGCAAAAGACGTTTCTTTTAACGTTAAAAACCCTGGTTTCTTTCCATGATCCTTTAAAGTGCAAAGGTCGTGAGAGCACAAGATACACCAAAAACCTGTTCTTTAGGACAGTTCTTGGTTTGTCCCCTTGCCCGATGGCAGATGGGCAATCGGCTGTTAAAATAAGAGGAGTCAAATAGTCTCGGTTGAGACGACATCGGGAATGAAAACCGTAGAACAAGTCGCTGACTTGTTCCAACCCGGCCAAATCAGCGATTTGTCCACCTCAATCTATTTTCAGAGGAGGAGTCAGACAGTCTTACTTGAGACGACAACGGGAATGAAAATCTTTTGCTATCAGCTATCAGCTAACCGCTAACTGCTATTTTCAAGGGAGAATTCACAATGACAGGTCACATCGAAATTGTCGAAGGCGATATTACCAAACAAAAGGTCGATGCTATCGTCAACGCGGCCAATAACTCGCTGTTGGGCGGGGGCGGTGTCGATGGTGCGATTCATCGGGCGGCTGGGCCGGAACTGCTGGCCGAGTGCCGCACCCTGAACGGTTGCCCCACCGGCCAGGCCAAAATCAGCGGCGGCTATAATTTACCCGCCCAATACGTTATCCACACCGTGGGGCCGGTTTGGCGCGGCGGGGGCAATAATGAGGATGAATTGCTGGCCAATTGCTATCGCAACAGTCTGGCTATTGCCGAAGAGCGCGGTCTTAAAAGCATCGCCTTTCCTTCGATCAGTACCGGTATCTACGGCTTTCCCATGGAGCGGGCGGCCCGTATTGCGCTGACGGAAATCAAACAGCATCTTGCCGCCGGCAGCACCATCGAAAAGGTTGTAATGGTCTGTTTCGGACAGCGGGCGCTGGCTGTTCACCAGGCCGCGTTCGAGGAGATCATTGGTTCAGGCGCGTGATTGAGCTGTACCGCTAAAGCGGTTACTACAAACTCTTTCACTTCATAGGTTTATCACTTACGCAGTTGACCGATTTAGCCCCCCTCTAACTCCCCCCCAAAGGGGGGAGGACCAGGCAAGTCCCTCCCTGTGGGAGGAATTTAGGGAGGGCTAATCTCCAATTGCG
>JAGRBY010000779.1 GCA_020433835.1 Anaerolineae bacterium
TTGAACATGAGACCGGCGCAGGCTTCTATTTGGTGCTCAACTGGGCAACATGCTTACAATTGTGGCAAAAACCTGGGTTCTTTACCGGTCTCCACGGTTTAATGTTGTGCTACCTTGGGTCATTTCGGTTTAACATTCCACTATTTATTAGAGTTTATCGGAATTAAGGTGACAGTCACTTTTGTTGCCGTAGATATGGATATTCTTCCGCGAAGAGGCTCAACGGTTAGCCTGTTAAGTGACTGTCACCTGATTATTCGCTATTTCCGATAATGTCTATTGTGTTGACCGGCAAACCAGCGCCGAATCAACTCCACTTGAAATCGATAGCCCTCTTCGATTGCCTCTATCAACTTATAGCGTTCAAGCTGCGTTAAGACTTCCGGCAAATTGTCGGGTGAATCCAATTGATGTTGCAAAGCAGCTTGATCGAGAATGCTTTGCAGTTCTTGGCTGTAATGTTTAAAGATTTCCAGTAAGGGGTTGGCTGGAAGTGAATTTGATTTAAACGCTTTGCTTAAAGCGCTTTAAACTTAGCGCGGCTCGTTGCTCTAAGGTTTTTGCATTTTGTCGTCGAGCGACCTGAATAGCTTGGTTAAAGTTTTCCTCAACTTCAACAGAATTTTTGTGTACCCGATACAATAGTTCACCTTTTAATCGATAAATTTCAGCTTCCCACAAGCGCTCATTATTTTTTTCAACCAATAGGAGCGCCTCATCAATTGTGGCAAGACCTTTTCCTAATCGACCGGCTTGGCCATAGGTTTCAGCTAGTAGGGTCAAAAAGTAGGGGTGCGTCTGTTCGGCACCTGATGCCTGGCTGATGGCGATACCTTTCTCTATCTGGTCAATACTCTGTTGTATCTGGCCCTGCTTCATTAAAGCCCACCCCTGCAAAATCATGCTCCATCCTAACCAGACAGGAAACCCTAATCTAGAGGTTAACGCTATGGCCTGTTCGGCTAATTGTCTTACAGGCTGGACTTCTTGACGAAACTGGTGAAATTTGGCGGCAATACATAGAGCGAATGCTAAACTAAAGGGATGAGATAATTTTTTGGCTAAAAATACGCTGCGGCGGCTTTGCACCAGCGCCTGGTCTGGATAACCCAGGAGCCACAATGGCAATGCGATCATAGCCAGGCCGCACACTCCGTGATCCTGATTGTAAAGCGCAATTAACTCCCTGTGATGGGTGTGATCATACAATGCAACTGCATGTTCCAAATGTTTTCTAGCCAATTGAAATTCACCCACATACACCAAACTGGTGCCTAGCGATCGATGGGCCGCTTGCAGAGAAATTACATCTGCCATGCTTTTGGCTTTTTGCAGAAATTGTTGAGTCACTTCTACTGCTGTTTGATGCTTGCCTCTAACGAAATAAAAGGCAAACAAGCCGAAAAAGATTGGGAAGCGTTGAGGAGTTTCGCCAAGCTCCTCGCATAACACTCTTGCTCGGGCAAAAATATTTTCCACTTCAGGAGCGGCATAACCTTTGCTCGCCATTAGAGGTCGCCCCAAGGCAATGAGCAGCGTTAACTTTTTTTTATTCAGCGCCCGACCGTCCGGCAGTGATTCTATGAGACTTAGAGCCTGACTGAAGTGTCCAATCGCTTCCTCATTCGCGGAGAGTTTTACCGCCCGCTCTCCGGCCTGACGAAGATATTCAATCGCCTTTGTATTTATACCCGCAGCGCGGAAGTGGCGGGCCAATTGTACAGCCATATCCTCGGTATGTTGGTTATAGAGTTGTTCCAATGCTTCGGCCACACTTTGATGCAGATATCTGCGTTCGGCGGGATCAAGGCTACGGTATAAGTAATCTTGAAACAAGATGTGGCGAAAACGATACAGCGACAAGGTTTGTAGGTTTGATTGTTGGCTACCTTTATACTGCACCAGGCCATGTTGTTTATCCAAGCCGCGGCTCAGCTGTTCGATTACATACCGTTTCTTAATCGATTGCACGTGAGCTACCACTTCGGCCACAAACTGTTCGCCTTCTACACAGGCTATTCGTAACGTCTCTTGCAAATTTTTCGGCAAGCGCAGGAGGCGTTCCCTAATAATCCCCTCAACGCGCGCCGGCAGATTGTCCCAATTGATGGAATCTCCTTCTATCCAATAACCCTCTTCATCCTGAACCAAATCACCCCGCGCTTTCATCTCGCGCAGCATTTCAATGGTAAACAAGGCGTGCCCGCTCGTACGCCAGTGCAGCGTCCGGCGAAATTGTTCACTTAAGCGGTGTTGGTCTCTATCCAGCAAGGCATTGGTAAATGATTGCTCTTGAGTTGTATCCAGATCAACATGAAGAGTTCCAAATATGCGTTGAAATTCATTGACAATGGGTTCTAAAGGGTGGCGTTGCCCGCTGCGCCCGACAATAACGTCTGTGGGTCGGTAGATACCGATGACCAAAATTCGACTTCGTTCAATCCGCCGTCCCAAATGAAACAATAACCCAAGTGTACCATGATCAGCCCACTGAAGATCGTCAAGAATAAGAATTAAGGGCTGCTGGCAGGCAATAGTCTGCATCAATTGGGTAAACTGTTCAAACAAATTAACCTGCTTTATTTGAGGTGGCTCAGTCCCTATAGTCCGCTGAGCCGCCGAGCCTTCTAATTGGAGTACCTCAACGGCATCTTTAGATAGAACACTTGGTGTATGCTCGGCAAAAATTGTCTCGCCGACAAAGACATCAAGAAAATCGGAGTCAACCGCTTTGAGTATCTGAATAACGTCAAGACCTAACCCATGTCCATGTAAGCGACGTGTTTGTTCAAGATCAACTGTTTTGGCTGGCTGTTCTGAATCGACCTCGCCGATCAACAAATGAATAATCTCTCGAAACGGCAAATACGGATCGCCGATCCCATCATAGGCATTGCAACGCCCACCGGCCACAAGCAATGTATTCACTTGGGTCTGGGCCTGTTGGGCAAATTCCTGAACGAGTGCCGTTTTACCGCTACCGGCTTCACCGGTGACAAACATGACCCGACCTTGCGCTGCCAGGGCATCATGAAGGAACTGATCTAACTGTGCCAATTCAGCCCGGCGAGCCACAAATGAAGTAGGGGCTGTTCGCGTGGTTGATACCTGCGCCAATAGATGGGTCGACCCAGAATCACTTCTAGAGTCATTTGCTTGCCGACCAACTTTACGCACTTGCCCCCGGCAAATATCTTGATACAGTATCTGTGTTTCAGGCTCAGGTTCAACCCCTAAGGTATCCGCTAAGATCTGACGGCAGGTTTCATATTGTGCCAGAGCCGCACTGCGCTGTTCGTTCCGGGCCAGAAAAATCATTTTTTGCCGATGGGCCTGCTCCTGCGTGGGGTCGAGATCGAGAATACGGGAGACATACTTAAGCTCCTGCAAATCGAGGCCATGCTG
>JAGRBY010000077.1 GCA_020433835.1 Anaerolineae bacterium
CGTGCCAGCCCTGGCGACGAACATATTTGATCAGCCGTTTGGAGGCGTACCAACTGTCGAATTGAACATAGACCTGCCAATCTCGGGGTAACAAGGGCCGTAACGCTGCCAGCATTTGGCGAGCTTTTGCTGCGAAAAGCCAACCGGTTGTTTTTGTCCCGCTGGCGATTGCAGCGGCGCACGGTTTTCTGGCGCAGATACAAGCGCAAATCGACCGTAGCCACATAGGACCCGATACGCATCGTACAGGCTAAATAACAAAATCCATTTTTGAAACGGGGTTTCTTTTTCGTACTTTCGACGTGATCGTGAAACCAATCGACTGGTTCGATGTACTGTGTCCCTTTGTCCTTCTCGCCCAGAGAGTCGTCGAGGTTGATGTAGATCACTTTGGCAGCCTTGTTCCGTTCGGCTTCGGTTAGTAACCATATCACCTGCTCTCTGCGCAGCGCCGTCTGTACCTCTTGGGCTTGCCAAGGACTGATCCCCAGAAAGTCGGCCATATTCGACGGATCGACCGCTTCGACGAACTGGCGTTGCAAGGCCGCTAACGTTTTGTCAGCAATTCCCGGTTTGGAAAAACAGAAAAGAGAAGATATAGGCCAGGGCCAGAGCGGGGGATATAATCAAGGCAAATCAGGAGAATAGAGGAGCAGAAGATAGTTCGACCAATAACAACGAAGAGTTTATTGAAAACGGTACGAAGCGGATTTGAGCAAATAGCCGACCATAGAGCGGCGAATGGAAGTATCAGCTTGACCGACGCCTTGATGTCAGGCTTTGGGATGTTCTCGTTAAAGGATAGCTCACTGCTTGAATTTGACGAGCGGCGTAGCAAAGACCAGAACTTAAAGCAGATCTATGGCCTAAAAGCAGTGCCGAGCGACACCCAAATGCGGATCATTCTGGACCCGGTTTCACCGGCAGGGATAAAGCTGATATTTAAGGAGGTGTACCAGGTGGTGAAGCAGAACGGGGTATTGGAGCAGATGAAGTTACTGGGACATTATCTGGTCAGTGTGGATGGGAGTGGCTATTTTTCGTCCCATACCATCCATTGTGTCAACTGTTTAGAGCGAAAAAACAGCAAAACGGGAGAGATAAGGTATCATCACCAGATGTTAGCCGGAGCCATAGTCCATCCAGATAAAGAAACGGTGATCCCCTTGGCCCCGGAGCCGATCATCAAACAGGATGGGGAGACGAAGAATGATTGTGAGCGGAATGCGGCCAAACGCTTTATGGCCCAATTGAGAGCAGACTATCCTGATGAGCCGTTCATAATCACCGAAGATGCCTTGAGTGCCAATGCCCCCCATATCAAAGAGTTGAAAAAGTACAACTTGCGCTTCATTTTGGGGGTCAAAGAGGGAGACCACGCCTTTTTGTTTGAGCAGGTGGAACAAGCTCACCAGGCTGGGCAGACCACAGAATATGAAGTGCCCCACAAGGGTGTGACCCATCGTTTTCGTTTTATCAACCAGATACCGCTGAACGCCTCTAATCAAGATGTGCGGGTCAACCTCATTGAATATTGGGAAATCAAGGGAGACAAAGTCCAACACTTTTGCTGGATTACCGACCTGACGGTGACCAAACTCAACCTCTTTGACCTAATGCGAAGCGGACGGGCCCGCTGGAAAATCGAGAATGAAACCTTCAATACGCTCAAGAATCAAGGCTACAACTTTGAACATAACTACGGACATGGCCAGCAAAATCTATCGGTCAACTTTGCCTTGTTGATGATGCTGGCTTTTTTGGTAGACCAAGTTCAACAACTGGCCTTGCCCCTCTTTCAGGCGGTTTTGAAGAAAGAAGGCAGCCGCAAACGGCTCTGGCAGCATATGCGAGCCTTGTTTTACACCTTGGAATTTGCCTCTTTGGAGGATATTTTTAGAGCCTTGCTCTATGGCTACAAAGTAGAGGGCGTGGTTATTTTTGGCCCTACTTAGCCCGGCAAGATTGATTTCAGCTCCAGGGAGGAGTCTAGCTTGTGACCAAAATGACCTCATTTTGTCCCAGTTTTTACCGGTATCTTCTACTTGTTGGGCCGTTGAGCGGGACTTGTCTGACCTTAATCTTTTTGAGGAGCAAGACCAAAGTGGATAACTCTACCCTATAACGGGATTTGTTGACGTTTTGTTGTCTTCGCACACCAACAAGGCATCGGCCATATTCAGTAGATGCCGCTGCTGGGGTTGCGTTAAGTTTAGTCCTAGCTGTTCGAAAAATGCGCATAATTTTTTGGATGGCTGTAGTATACGGGTTAGCATGGGAGGCCCTCCTGTTGGAACCGGTAGCTGACTGTTTTCAGTCAGCCTACTCAGGAGACCTCTCATGTTAAAATCTCTAATTCATTTTTCGCCAGAGTCCAGTGTTGTATTGATGTAAAGTTCAAGGCTTCAACTCATTTTATATCCGATCGTTGTGGGTATGGCTATTACGATTAACCGATGTGTATTATCATTGTACGGCCAGCAAGTCACTAAAGTGACGCGTTCATCCAATGTGGGCATAATCCATTGGGCATTTTGCTTACGTTGCTCTTCTGAGACGTTACGCTCTGGTAATATAAAACGATCGGTTACTATATAATGATAGTCATGACCATCAGCTATAAGAATAATTTCATTGCCTTTCTCAAGATCAATTAAGTTGCGGAACACTTCAGCCCCTATGTTGTGGTGACCAGATAGTACTATATTACTTCCATGTCCAGGCAAATTGCTATTCTCATGCCATCCGGCGGCATCATCGGGAATTATCCACGTCGAAGTTTGTTGGCCTTCACGTTCAATGACTGTCCATTTTGTTCTTGTTACGGCAGCATCTAGTCCGATATTTGGGGCCAATATATGTTCTGGAGGAGAATGTGCAGGTATAATAGATATTGGCGTAGAGAGTAATGGAGGCGAAAGAGGGGATATGGTTCGGGCAGATGTTGTAACTGTAACTGTAGAATTTATAGAGGGCGGGGCTGTAGGTGAGGGAGTGGGTGAAACCCGAACCTTATTAACATCTGTAGGAGATGGTTGATTTGTGGGTGATGGCAGAGATAACGGCCGAGGATTATAAAGAGCCCTTTGTGCTGACATCGTTGGAGATAGTTGATTTGTAGGGAATGGTAAAGGTATCTGTGAGCTTTGAGCAATGATCCTTTGTAAAGTTGCTGTTGGAGATAACGCTTCTTTTTGAATTGTAGTTGGCTTTCCAATACTAATTTCTACCTGACAGGCAGAAGTGAATAAAACCAATAACACTGCTATAAGTCCAAAAAGGCGATTTTGAAACTTAGCTAATATTGCCACATGCCTTCATTCCCAATGTCGTTCGAAATTTATCCCGTGACTAGAGCAATAACTTCTAATTATCGCCCTTAGTTCTGTTGCTGGAATATGACGAACGACACGACCGCTTTCTTTTTCAATAAAATTAACTTCAACATGACCGGTTTTTTCATCAATTACAAACTGAGGATAAGTATAATTATCATTTTCAAGATGAGGATTATTGACTGGTGTTTGAGCATGCATGAAAAGCTTTTATTTTGAGATAACTAGAGCAATAAATCGAGATTACTTAGCCGGTTACACAAATACAGCTCGACGCTTTAATTGGTGAGGGTAAAGGTTCCCCTTAGCAATCTCTTCAGCAAGTTTTTCAGGTGGTATAGATCGAACTAACTTACCGCTTTCCGCATCGATAATACGAACCAGTACTTCGCGTGTTTCCTGATCTATTTCAAATTCTGCATATGTATGGCTCATTTGAATTTTTACTTGTTTTTCATCACTTTTAGTTTGATGATGCTCATTTGCTGTTCCCGTTGCATCACTACTAGCTTCCACATTTGATACTTTTTCTTTAGTCCGCTTTTGCCAGTAGTTTTCATAAATCACTTGGTTGAGAGGATTGCCTTGACTTTGATTGCCCTTGCTAATTCCCTCGATTGGTCGGATTGGTTCCATGGTAAAGTCCTTTTATACAAATCTAACCTTGTAGATTGAAGCTTCCATATATAGCCGCTTGAGTGGCTTGAAAATCGTACTGCATATTAATAAGCTGCGATTGCATCTCGTAAAATTGCTTACGTAAAACTTCTTCACGCTTGGTTAGCCGAGTTTTATAACTATCAATTTGAGTGTCTATTAGCTCGATTTGATCATCAATACTATCTTGGGAAGTTTCGATAATACCTATATCTCCGTCCAAATAGTTATCGGCCCGGCTTTCTACTTTTCCCAGTGTAAAATTTAATAGCTCGGCCACTTGCTCAAAATTGTCACTAACAGCCGAAGTTAGCTCATCTTTATCTGAAAGCTCAAAAGAGATATTATCGCTTCCTACAGTGATGCCGATTTCGCTTAGTGTACGGGGCGCGCCGCTTTGGGCGGCTGTATAGCCGCTTAGCAAGTCTGACGACAAGTTGAAACGAAGAGTTCTCATATTAAAATCACGCCCAAGTGGAGCTGGAATATAGGTAGGGTTAGTACTAGTAGCAGTAGCGTCTAGTTGAGGTTCGGTTTTGAGTTTTAGATGGCTGGTCAGTGCGTTTAGGTTTTCCAGAACAGTTTTTAGTTTATTAACCAAGTCGCTATCGTCCTTAGCAATGGTAACTTGGGTGGTGCCTGTCTCTTTGAGATTGAAGGTCAGACCATCCACAATATCTGACAGATTATCATTGCTCTGTCGAGTTATATCTAAGCCGTTTACTTTTAGTTCGGCATTTTTAGCCTCTTGGATTTGGCTTAATCCCAGACTGTTGCCACCATTAGTATTATCGGTAAAGGTCATGATCGCATCGGTACCAGTATTAGCACTAGACAAAACTAATCTATTGTCCACAATCGTTGCTTCAATCGCCTCTACCTCAGCCCCAGCAAAATCAATGCTGTTGATTTTATCGCGAATATCATTCAAACTATCATCAGTACCGATAGTAATAGTTTGTCCATTAAGCGTTAAATCCCCAGATAAATTGAGGCTCGATGTACTATCTGCTTGTTGTGTTGATGCCAGCCGATGTGCTTGGGCTAGTTGACTAACAGTAACATTGTATTTAGCATTTTTTACATTGTTGTTACTACTAGAAACGGAAACTCCTAATACATCTTCATCGCTGTAGGAAGGCGAATATTTATTTAGAATACCGGAGTCACCAGTGAGTTCTTGAACCGATGAGCGAAGCTCTTCTAATTTTTCTTTGATATCGTTATAGATCGCCTTTTTTACTTCTAGGTCATCTTTTTTCGTTTCAAGTCGGGTCAGCGGTCGTTGCTCTGTAGACATAGTCTGCTGGATAAGCTTTTCTATACCACTGGCACTATATAACGACGCGCCCGAAAGTCCACCAACACTTGCCATAGCTATATCTCCTGAGTTAAACTGCGGTAATCAACTGAGCCAAAATAGGGGTTTGTTGGGGGGAAGCAGACGGCGCAATATTGTTTAGACTCTGAGCAGGATTATATTGTTCTTTAACTTGCGCCCATGCGTCTCGCAACTCTCGCAAAATAGTGGCAACTTCGTCAAACTCACCTTTACGAGCTAGGTCGGCACAGTATTGATAAAGTCTAAAAAAACCTAAGGCAATCTCCTGATCGTAGCTAAAATCAAGTGAGTCGCGCAGAAGATTTAGAGCATTTATAGTTCTAGATAAATTATTTTGTCCACAACCAATTAAGGCAGCGTCGTAAGTCATTAAAAGCAAATCAAGAGGACTGGCTCCATTGACTTGATTTGCTCGATATGTTTGAGTAGCTAACAGATTTGACACAGAACCCTCCATAACATTATGTAACCTTAATACTCGCGGGAAAATGAACTATCAAGGGGGCTAAAAAGCCCCCTTATAGCTACAACAATTTATTACTTAGGATAGCCTTCACTTACCGGAAGAGGCTAAGTACCCCTTGCGGTGCCTGGTTAGCCTGAGCCAACATCGTGGTTGATGTTTGTTGCAAAATACTATACTTAGTCGACTCAAGCTGTTCAAAGGCCATATCAGCGTTCATTATGCGGTTGTATGAGGATTCTACATTCACCTGAGCTACCGCGATCTGATCTTCCTTGAAGGTCAACCGAGCGGAGAGAGAACCAACTTTGGATAGCTGCGAAGAAACAGTATCCATCGCGGTGCTGATGTCATCCATGTAGGTAGCAAAGTCAGAGGCAGAACTAGCCGAATTCAAGCCGGTAACATTGGCAGAACTGATAGTAGATGATGAACCTATATTTAGACCGCCACTAGCACTGGCTTTCATATCTTTCAAGCCGTTCAGCGTAGTGGTATCGCCTTTGTCAGCACCAGTTTGGAAGGTCAGGGCTGTAGTATTGAAGGAGCCGTCAATCAGCTTGGTGTCATTCCACTCAGTTTGCTCAACGATGTCATCAATCTGAGCGGCAAATTCTTTCAATTGGGTGACAATAGCATCGCGCTCATCTTGGCCCAGAGTATCGCTGGCGGCAGCTTCGGCCTTGTTGCGCATCTGCACCGCAATATCGTTGATGCGGCTAAGCCCGGATTCTGTTACAGAGAGCAGACTTTTGGCATCACCAATGTTGGAGAGAGCTTGTTTCAACCCTTCGGAGCGAGTGTTGAGTTTAGTAGCAATTGTTAGACCTGCCGGATCGTCAGCAGCGCTGTTGATGCGCTTGCCGGTGGCCAGTCGTTCTTGATGCATACCTAATTTGTTGTTAACGTTCCGAAGTGAATTGAGGGCGTTTAAGGCGCCGATGTTTGTTGCTATACGGGTAAAATCTGCATTAGCCATTTTTAGATAACCTCCGTGTTTTGGTTAAGTGGTATCCATACCATTTTTAATTTGATTAGAAATAGAGTTAAAAGAGTTACATCATTTGAACCGCCAACAAATGAGCAACCATTTGGGCGGCGGTTCCAAGCCCTGGTGGTTGGTATATAAATTTATTATTTATCCTTTACTTATTGAAAATAATGCCTCCTTGTTCAAAATTTTGTATTCAGTTGTCTAATACTATTATCGACGTTTGCGAAACGCACTTGAGGGAAAAAAAATATCTTTACGTAGATTTTACGGAAGAGGCATAAGCCGTTTCAATAGCCTGCTTAAAAAAGACTTCAAGTTGTTGTACGGCTTCTGTATCCTCATATAGCACCTGATTATGGGTCAAAATATTCGTTTTAATTTGACTGTGGAAATCAGGATTTATGGCCAGTTTTACGGCAAGGTCAACATATTCACCAGGCGTGGCTACAACGCAATCCATTAACCCCATTTTTTTGTATCGCCCCAGAGTCAGACGTCCTCGTAAGAATTTGGTGGGCATAGTAACAATAGGAATGCCTATTGATAAAGCTTCGTGGCTAGTGTTCCCACCGCTGTAATGGATGGTATCCAACATCACATCTGATACAGCAATCAAATTTAAGTACCTGCTAAGATCTAAGGGTGATAGCCATCGAATTTGCTCAACGACATCTGGGATCGTGCCTTTAAACCGAGCCAAAAGCATATCGGTTTGGCGTTGTACTTTAGATTTAATAAGTACGAGTCGGCCTAATGTGTCACGTCGCAAAATCTCACCTATTATTGGGTCAAAATCAGGGTGAAACTTCAAGAGGTTTTGAGGGCAAAGATAAATATGCTCATTTGTTTCTAAACCAAAATAATCGCGTGAGTTTAGTGGGAAAGGCACTTGAGGTCTATAAAAATATGTTGGCAAAGTTTCTAGTGTTACCAGTTTTTCTGAGTAGTGATCTTGTGCATCATCTTTTTCAAGCAACTTACTTGAAATAAAGTAATCCATGTGCGGAATGCCTGAAGTAATCGACAATCCCCAAGAGGTACACTGTACTGGAGCCAATCTATAGAAAGGCAAAAAATAGTTAAGCGCATCGCTGCCCACCTCCCAATAGTAAATCAAATCAAATTGATACGCTTTTATTTTTTGAACTGCTGCCGTTAAATCCTCAGGGATGGATATAAAATCGACCCCTTTATTCTTGATGCCAGCCTGTAGTCGTGTGAGGCTAGTAGCAGAACAGATAATTGCCGGGCTAAATTCTTGATTTTTGAACTTATTGATAATACCGCCCATTAAACTGAGAAAGATACCTTCATGATTTTTAGTGATTAAAAAACCTACGCGATATCTATTAGGAAAACATTGAGAAACAGCTGATAAATTATTAAGACTTGAATCTTTTTGCATTATTTGTGAAGATTCGCAAAGGTCTCTATCTTTTTTTAAAGCAGTACTTATAAAAAGTCTGGCATATTGGCCTTTTAAGTTTAGATCATCTCTACCATGATAAGGCAAATTAAATGGGGGGAAGATACCCGCTGGGACAACTTCTGTCGACCAGTTATCTAAGTTAATACTTCCTTGAGGGTAGCGGGCCAGAGAGTTGGTGAAGTTTTCCCGCCAGCGGCTAATCTCTTCGGTACTAGTCATAATGGATGGGCAAAGACTATCAATCTTTAACTGCCATATAATTTGGTTCGGTCTTAAATCAAGTGCTTTTTGAAAGCTGCACGCTGCCTCATCCAATTTTTCTTGCCGAAGCAAAACTGTACCTTTGTTGTAATATGCATGCGCATAATCTGGCTGAAGCTGTAACACTCGTTGATAGCAGGACAACGCCTCATCTGACTGTTCTTTTTGGTGCAATAAATTTCCTAAATTGTTATAGGCGGCCAGGTAATCAGGGCGCAATATCAGTGTTTTTTCAAAAGCAATCATGGCGCTAGCGCCATCACCCAGTTTTTCTAGCACAACTCCTAAATTGTAATAGGCATCTGCAAAATTTGGAGCAAGGTTGAGACTATTCTGAAATGCGTCAATTGCTTCCTCAAATTTGTTGAGATGGGTTAATGTTACCCCCAAATTGTAATACCCTTCGGCATCTTCTGGCCGAATTGACAACATCTGTCGATAACTCATAACAGCTTCAGTCAGTCGTCCTAAATCCCGATAAATCAAGGCTAGACTACTGTGAAATACAGCATTCGTTCCATCAATAACCAGCGCTTGCTTAACATGATCAATAGCAGCCGCACTCTCTCCAATTTGATGTAAAAGTAAACCTAACAGATGTAACGCATCGGCACAACGTGAGTCTGCCTGCAAAATTTGTTGATAAATTTGTTTGGCTTGTTGAATATTACCTATTTGGTGAAGTCTCAACCCCAGAACAAGGGCTTCAGCAATAGATGTCATTTATTTTCAAGACTCGTCGTGCAGAAATGAATTCCAGGGGAATAGGGGATTAGAACTTTTACTTCCAACTTTCTCACTTCTATATAATTGTTTGAGCAGTTTGCCAACAGAGCATAGCATCTTCTTCTCGTCCCAAATTTTGCAGAGCCACAGCTAGAAGTTTATAAACGTTGATATCTTTAGGTGCCATTTCAAGTGCCAGACTAAAGGCCGATGCCGCTAGGCTATAATTTGATGGCTCTGTGGATCGTTTCATTACTCGAACACCATACTGTTTAACAACCTCTGCTGGCAAGAGGTTTAGCAATTGGCATGCCTGATTTAGATTGTAGCGTGCCGAGTTATGTTGAGGATTTATAAGTAGCGCTTCAACAAAATGAGTTAGCGCCGATGATGATTGCTCTTGGGCCAGGGCAATAAGCCCTAACAAATTCAAGGTATCGGCATTTTGGTCATCTTGAGCCAACGCAAGATAGCAGTATCGGCGTGCTTGCTGAGCACTGCTTTGAACTTGTAGTGTGTATTTGGCCAAAATTGTCCACTCGCCTGGGTAAGGCTGGGTTAACATAATAGCAGAAGCTAAACATTGTTTGGCCTCAAGCCACTTTTGTTCAGCAGCGTAAGATTGAGCTCGTGAACGCAGTTTCACTGGATCTGGGCTTTCTGTTTCGTCTAGTGTAGCTAGATAGTTATTGCGGGCTTTTGGTAAATTTCCTAGTAAAAGGTAAGCTTCGCTTAAGTGTTTTTCAATAGTTCCGGCGGCCCATGATTGACCCCGCATATCTGATGATAAGGTGCGAGCATGTTCTAACGCTTTGATTGCCTGCTCCGGCTCATCTAAATCAAGATAAATTGTACCAGCCCTCACCCAAAAGTGTTGCCGATAGTCAAACGCTTGTTCGGCTTCCGCCAGGATTTGCCGAACCTTGGTAAATTGTCCGGTATGGGCATAAGCTAACATGAGCCCTTCATAAGCCTGATAAAGATAAACATCCCGATCTAAAAAGGGAGGTGGATTAGCGATTACCGCGGCTAAGTACTCAATTGAGCCAGCAAAATCGCCCAAAGCATGTAGTGTTATGCCTAAATGAAAACACCAGTAGAGATTATCAGGTGCTTGCTGATGTGCTGCATGGATTATTGTTAAATTACGCCGGGCCTTGGCTTGTAATGCTTGGGAATCAACTGCATAGCCGGTGTGACTAACCACAATATTCGTGCGAGCAATGGTTAATCCAAGTCGATGGGCTGTGGGTGCGGCATCTTCATGCAAGGGAAATTCAAATTGTACGCCTCGTCGGTTACGAAAAAGCCGTAAATGTTCTATACGATCTTGTACTACCTGATTATTTTGAAACTGACTGACTACATAACAATAGTAGGCATCAGCTCGACCACAAGCTGCTGCTTGTTTTAGGCGGGCTACATTGTCTGGAGAGAGTCGGTCATCAGCATCCATCCAAAAAATCCAGTCACCTTTGGCCTCTTTAATTGACTCATTGCGAGCGGCAGCGAAATCATTAATCCACTCAAAATGTTTGACACACGCCCCAAAACGGCGGGCAATTTCAACTGTGTTGTCAGTAGATCCTGTATCAACAATAATAAACTCGTCGGCCAAATCTCCTACAGACTCCAGACAAGTTGCCAAATGGTTCTCTTCGTCTTTAACTATCATACACAGTGTCACTGTTGGCCAGAAAATTGGTGGAGAGTAATTATTAAGATTAAGTTGAATTTCCTTGGTACTTGATTGCATTATTCTCCTTCTATAAGGCTACTTCCAAACTACTAGCTTCAATACTCTCAAGCTGACTAATTACCTCATTGATCCCTTCAGTTTCGGGTGCAAGAGTCTGTACCCGCTGAAAAACCATTAACGCCGTATCAAACACATTAAGTTGTATGCAGCAATTACCCAATAAGAGCAGCACATTTACATCGTTGGGGTTAACTTGCAGGGCACGGTTGAGATACTCAGTGGCTTGGTCAAATCGTTCCTGTTGTAAATAAAGCTCGGCCAAATTGTATAGTATGTTGGGATTATCAGGAGCTATTTCCAGTCCAGTATTGAAAGCAGCTTCAGCCTCAAGGAGTTGCCCCGCTTGAAAATAGCAATAGCCCAATTGATTCCAAAGCGGAGCTGATTCTGACAGTGCACTCTTAAAATGATCAATTGCTGGCTGCCAATTGCCTGTTATTTGAGCGGATTCAACCTGAATCAATGAATAATCTGATAGATTTGTAGAATTCATATGATGTTCCTTCTGGGGCTGGCACAAGACCTCAAGTCGCTGTCGAGCTTTGGCGACAGCCTGCTCCCAAGTAAAGTTGGCCTGAATATAAGCGGTAGCCGCTCGACCTTTAGCAGCGGCTTCGACGGGGTGAGCTACCACGTGCCGCATCAATCGACTAAATTCACTGCGGTCCGGGTCAGCCCACCAGGGGTAATCTACAGTTTCGTTGTCACCGATCCGTTTTTCTAGCAGGTGTACTTCACGAGCCGGAATAAGATAAGCGGTTTCCGGGCTGCAAAAATCGAGCGCAGCGCCGTGGCCAGTGACAATAACCGGTAGCCCGCATGCCATCGCCTCGGCAATAGGGAGGCCGAAGCCTTCACCTCGATAAGGATGCACCAGGCAGGTGCCGGCGGTGTAAAGCCCGGCCAGTTGAGTGTCATCCAAGATACGATCAATGTACTCGATTTCCGGGGCATTGGGATCGGTCTGAATTTGGGCGATAGTTTCTTGAGCCGTTTGCCCTTTATAAAACGACTGGCCACCCATATCCTTAATCACTAGACATACGTCATCTTTGGCTGTAAAGCTGTTGATATAAGTGTCTAGTAAGATATCGATGCCTTTGCGAGCAATAGTGCCGCCGATAAACAGAAATTTGAAACGCTTCTTTGTTTTTAAGGCCAGCGGTGGCGCGTCGGGGCGAAATTTAGCCGTATCCACGCCCGGCGGAACCACGTGAACCTTATATGCCGGCAAACCACTGCGAATATAACATTCACGTACGTAATTAGTGTAAGCCCATACCTCGTCCACTTTTTCCCGCATGATCTCTATCCAATTTTTGGGAATGCTGCCAAATTCCCAGGGTTGTATCATCACCCATCGACCTTCACCCGGTGAGTTGAAGTTGGGTGGCCACTGATGACGCACATGCACATCAGCGGGATGAATCAGAGAGCGATTGAGGTTGCGAGTAATATGCTCAAAACGTGAGTCAATGCGAGAGTCAAACTGATCCCGTTCGTAGGGAATGATTGACAAGTCGATCTGCTGATCTTGAGCCAGTCGCAGACAAAACTCGCGATTGATCAGGGCCAGTGAGTGATGCACAAACTGAGAACCTTCCCAACAGAGGCTAATCGATTTTTCCACGTCAAGTTGTCGATCTTCTGGGTGAGATTGTGAGCCATCTGTGGCCAAAGGAGCCGCGAAAGCCGAGTTTGCAACTTGTCCAACAGGTGACAAATCCATTTGAATAGTATGCAGGCGTTCGATAGCAATATTGGCAACTTTTTGCCACTGCCACCGCTCAACCATATCACGACGGGCCTGCTGTCCAATGGCGGCAGCTTCAGCAGGGTGGCGATGCATATATTGGAGGTGGTTTACCAGATGAGCCACCGAAGGTTCGGCCCATTTCTGGCCGCGATAGAAGGGTATTTCGGCTCGCTCATCAATCTCTACCAGCCCTTCGATATCAATTAGTAGGCTGTTTTGGTTATCCATAAACTCCAAATTGCCGCCCCAATTAGTGGCAATCACCGGCAAGCCGCAGGCCATAGCTTGCATATGAGGTCGGCCCCAACCCTCACCACGTGAAGGGGCAACATAGGCAGTGGCGGCTGCGTAAAGCCGGGGCAGATCTTCTTCAGGTATTTGTTCGACTAAAACAATAATGGAAGCAACCTCATCGCGGCTCAAGCTTAGTTTCGTCTCGAGAAATTGGTTAATGTGGCCTTCGATTACCTGCTTGGTATCAGGGATGTCGGTGGCGTTGATAGGATACGTCCGCAGTACTAGACAAACGTCGTCCGCTGGAGCGAATGCCTCAGCCCAAGCCTTTAACAGAACATCCCATCCTTTACGATAAATCCACTCAAAAACGGACAGAAAAACCGTTCCTCGAACTTCGGGAATGAGAAGCGGATCGTAGCCGGGCTGAAATTGGTCGGTATCAATGCCGCCAGGTACTTTGACCAGTTTAGCCGTTACACCAGCAGCTTTAAACGTTTGAAGATTGAAGTCGGTGGGAACCCAAATTTCATCCATCTGATTGCATTTAGCGACCCAATCGGCGGGCAGGCTGTCTGTTTCAAACATCACCCGGCCAATGTTATAGGCTGCTTGAGGCAGTCGTTGGAAGATATAAGCTGGAAAGTGGATGAGGTTGATAAATTTTTCTGGGGGTTGTTGCGTCAAAACCAAATCAAATATCTGCTGCTTGTGCGGATCAAGCTGACTGCGGAATGTTTCTGAGCGACGCCCAATGGCGTTGGCCGCAATATCGAATCCCCGAGCGTAAAGTTGTAAAATAAAGTTGCGGGCCTCGTCGGCGTAGCCACTGGGATCGAAGATCGGCGCGTGCCAGAGCAGGGGAAGAGATAGCGTATTTTTAAGCGGTGATAGCTCGGCTGCTCTAGGCTTGGCTTGCTTATCTGTTGACTGACTTAGCTGAGTGCTCCGTTCTATAATCCACTCGACCGTGCGATTGAGAGACCAATTTGTTTGAACATCTCGACGTGCCTGCTGGCCCTTTGTTTGGGCTTCGTCCCGATTTTCATAGACCCGGCGCATAAGCTCTGCCGTATGCTCTACAGAGGGTTCGGCCCAATGATGATCGGACTGATAGTAGGGATTTTCTTGGGTCTGTTCGCGGTCGACCGGCCTCACGCCTTCGATGTCAATCAAGTAACTGTTTTCATCGTTCATGAAATCCAGGTGAGCGCTCCAGCGAGTGCCAATTACCGGCAACGCCATCGCCATAGCTTCCATAAAAGGAATACCCCATCCCTCGCCACGTGTTGGGAGCACAAATGCATCGACCGCAGAATATAGTGCCGGCATTTGGTTTTCGGGTACAAACTCATCAAGCAAAATAATGGGTGGAGTCTGGTCAGCCTTGTAGCCCAATTTACGGATGTAGCGTTTAATTCGCTGCCGGATAGGGGGTGTTTTTTGATGATCGGGGTAGGTTCGCAGAACCAAACAAACATCATCCTTAGCCGTGAAGGCTGACAGATAAGCTTTCAGCAGCACGTCCCACCCTTTACGTTTGTTCCATTGAAAGACGGACAGAAAGACAAACCCTTGAACATCTGGAATATCAAGCGCAACTACCTTGTCAGGATCATAGATGGCAGTGTCTAAACCAAAGGGAATGACTTGCAAACGATGGGGGTCAACTCCAGCCTTGGCAAACGTCTCACGATTGAACGTACTGGGCACCCAAATCTCATCCATATTGTTGCAGGCAGCAGCCCAACCGGAAGGCAGGCGGTCGGTTTCGAACATAGTAACACCCACATGGGCCTTGGAATTGGGAGATTTCTGACGATAAGCATCAAAAACGTCAGTACCATCCCAAACAATCGGGGGATGAACGCAAATATGGAGGCCACTATCAACCCGTGTATTGCTAAGTCGGTGCCAGATATTAAATTCGGCACGGTTGATTTTGAACTGTTCTTCAAATTTGGGGTGCATAGTAAATGAGTCGGCTTGAAGCTGGACCTGATGATTGTCCAGAGCTAGAATAGTTTGCCGGGAGAGAAAGGCGTAACCGCTGAAGTCGAAAATAGGGCCGCGCCAGAGGACAGATGGCAACGAGGTACTGGAATTGGTTGAAATCTGCGATTCCTGTCCTGAGTCCAATCGAAAAAATACAGGTGGCTTGATTTGCGGACGATAGGCGATGACGTGCAAGCCGTGATAGGGGGGCTGGCGCTGGATACGTTCGTAGCCAGCGAGTTCTAAGACACGCTTGATCGTCTCAAAATCGTAGACAGCGGTGTGAAAGTTTTCCGGGTACTCTTGGCCGGCAAACATCTTAATCATGGCCCATACGGCGGGTGTGTAGCCGCCTAGTAGCTCACCAGCTTGCTCAATATAGCTGGAGTCGAGATGTTGGTCAAGCTGACCATCAAGATACATGCGACACAAGTACTCAAAATCGGGCATCCAAATTTCAAGCTTGCCGCCTGGTTTGAGAACGTGCCGCCAATCCCGTAGCATGGCGGTGCTGTTACGCCAGGAGATGTGTTCAACACAACTGCGGGTTAGAATTTCGTCAAATGTACCTTCATCAAAGGGCAAGGGTTGGTTGATATCATGAACATGGTCGATATCGGGCAGATCGGCGCGGACGTCCAAATGCTCATAGCCAGGTTGGGGTGTATGACCACTACCGATTTCAAGCTTACGCTGACTAGGCGGTTGGGAGGCAACGGACTTCGGTCCGAGGTTTTGCTCGAAGGGTCTGGGTCGGAAGGCCGCTATGGCCTGCTCATAAGCCTGAGCCGTAGCTTGAGCAACATTGGTCCAGTTGTATTGTTCACGAACTAGCGTTTGCAAGCGGTGGCGATGCTCGGTCTCAGGCGCTTGCTTTTTATAGGCGTGTAGCACCGCCTTGCGGATTGATTTAATGTTGCCAGGATCACAGTAGAGGGCTAGCTCGCCAAAGTATTCGTGCTCGGCAGAACGATCGCTGAGGACAAGCGGTATGCCTGCAGCAGCGGCTTCCAAGGCTGATAGAGGTGCGCCCTCACTCCAACTGGGCAGAGTAAAGACACAAGCACCAGCATAGGCGGAGGCCAGCAAGTCACTGTCGGGAGGGAGGCGGTCAATGAAAATGGTGTTGGGGCCAGCATGCTGTTTGATAAGCTCGGCATAGTCAGGTTCGGTGGGCTGACCAATGAAGACCAGCGGTAGATTGGTATCGCGTAAAGCGTGAGCCAGCATTAACTGATTCTTGCGTCGCTCGATGCGCCCGACGCACAGGACATAGTTGCTTACGCCGTAGGTTTTTGCAAATAGGTCTCCCGATACGCGACCGAAACGAGCGACATCGGCAGCGTTATGGACGAGTGTGTAGGGCCGCGGCTTGATGCCAATCGACCACAATCGTTCCATCTCAAACTCGCTAAGGGCAATCAGATGATCAGCAGCCTTAATGAGTTTAGATAGTAAATCAAAGTAGCCTTCAATGATTTCGTTCCGGTCGAAACGTGATATACCGTCCGCTTCCAGCTTACTATTGGCGATGGCCGTCAGATACTGGTCTAACTCCTGGGGTGACTGGGCTTGATGGAATACGCTAGGAATAGCACGGGCAGCCCAGGCGAATTCGGACAGATCGAGGTAGATAGGAGAGAAGACAAGTGGCACATTGAAGCGCCGGAAGTAGCGCAGTTGAGCCAACGCAGCGTGTGGTTCCCAGACGTTAAACATATGAATCAAGTCGTATCCGCTGGCGTCTGGGAAATCTTCGGTAGAGACGGTGGCCTCGATCCCAATCTGTTCTAAATACTTTTTGGTTTGTTGAATGCGGATGGTCGGGCCGCCAGGGCCATGATTTTCCGGGCTATGCAGGGCAAGCAGGACGCGCTTCGGGCGCTGTCGTAGTGCAGGGGTCATCAAGCGTGTTTCTGAAAAAACTCGGTTAGAATGGTGACTCCGGGGACGGTCTCCCAGGAGTTGCCGAAAAAAGTGATTGTGAGCGTCGGCCCAGGCATCCCAGGTGCGATGCTGTACCGCTTGATGCAACGCCTTCCTCTTGGCGAGGAGTTGGCGTAAGACCCGACGTAAGTCATTCGAGTCGCCAGTGGCGAATTCGATATGTGGATAATCGCTCACAAAGCCAACTGGCGGAGCGATAACTTCCTTGCCGCAAGCCAGAGCCTCTAAAATGGACAAGGGGCCACCCTCATAGTAAGCGGGGATAAGAATATAATCAATGCTGTGATAGAAATCAGGCATCTCGTCGGGTCGGTAAAACTTAGCCGGGCCGGGCCAGCCAGTGCCTGTGAAATGCCACTCGATGCCCGGTTCGTCGCTGACGGCTTGGAGTAGGTCCTCGCCTTTGCGCCCAGTGGGATAAGTGCGCCCTACGACGCCAATTTTAATTTTGGGTTGGAAGGCCTCCAGATCGACACCTGGAGTGATGACCCGAACATTGTCAATGTTTGCCCGGCGCAGAGCCTCAGCGTAGCGGGGCGACATAGCGACACAAGCATCCATCTGCCGGGCAACCTCGAAAAAACGTTGAGCTGCGGCGGGTACACGTTCCTCGATATGGGTAAAAAAGCCAATTTCGTGGGGTGAATTACGCTCACGGAAGGCGGAATAGTTGATATAGTAGTTAGCGTCGGCTTGGGAGTCGGGCGTTTGGCTGATAGTGACATAATCGAGACGGACCTCAATCTCGCGGGCGCAGCGTTCCAAAATCCAACCTTCATCGGCGATAACGATGTGTACATGGCCAGGCGGCTCGGCCTGATCGAGCCGCCTGGCCTTATGAGATGTTGCAGATGAGGAGATAATAGGATGCTCCTGCTGTTTGATTGTTGGCTTGAGGTGAGCGGTTTTGGTAGCTTTGGCCAAGTAAGCTGCCGGAAAGTCCGGTACCGAGGTATCAATGGCTGTCAAGTCGTTAAGATAACAGCCATATTTTTTTAGGAGCCAGGTGATGCCATACTCGGTAAAACGCCAAAAATCTTGGGGAGGCAGATGAATCGCTTGTCGGAATGGTAGACCTAAGAGCAGAGTTCCATTTGGTTTGAGAATGCGGGTTATTTCGGCGAGCGCGGCATGAAAATCATCAACATGCTCCAGAACAGCGCTGCAAAAGACGCAGTCAAATGATTCATTTTCCACCTGAGGCATGGACCGAACATCTAAAACTAAATCGCAGCCAAATTCTGGGGCCACCTCTGAAGTTACATAAGACTTGCAGTTGCTAAAATAGTGACGATAGATATCACCTTGACCATCCTGATCATCACGGCTACCGATAGATAACACCCGCCCCTGAACCATTGCGGCGTGTTGCTTTAGCCAGCGGTTGGCTTCCACTCTGGCTCTACTTGGCATAAGATTCCTCCAAAAATTTTAGCCTTACAGAAATGTTTGTATAGGAATAAATTTCCCACTTTAATTATCCTTTTCATTCTATCATCCGGCTTCAGTAGTGTAAGTAAATTCTGGATGAACAATCCATAAAAGCTACGTAAAATAAAAAT
>JAGRBY010000780.1 GCA_020433835.1 Anaerolineae bacterium
CAACCTCATCCGTTCCTTTCATAATCCGTTGTTGTCCTGCCCCCACAGCAGCTGGGGGGCTTGCCCCCCAGACCCCCCGCTTCAGAAGCCAGAACTCCAGCATTCAGGAACCAGAACCAACGGGGGAGACTAATCGAAATCCGTGAACGTTGAACAAGTAGTTCGGGGAATTCCTGAAGCGCGCGCCGCAACCGGCACTGGAGAAGCTAGCATACCACCCCCCGCCCTTCAGGATACAAATACGATCCTCCAAGGTTGAAGTCCACTCCCAGACATTCCCGGACAAATCCCACAAACCATAAGGGCGGCTGACCCCCAGAGGATACATCCCCACCGGCGAGGTTCCCTGCAACTGGGCCTCTTCAGTATTGGCCCTGGCCAGGATAGCGGCCTCATCAGTCGTGGCCGGGCCAGCCGGCGCATCCCACGGATAACGCTTGTTCTCAGCGCCACCGGCCAGCTTTTGCCACTCGGCCTCAGCCGGTAGGCGGACTGTCACGCCACCCGCTGCCATAAGCCCTTTAACGACATCTAATTCCTTAACATTCAGCGCTATCTTATCACGTCGGGCCGATTCCAGCAACTCGGTCAGCCAGGTAGCGTAGGCTGCGGCCTCATACCAGGTTACCCCGACCACCGGATAGCCGCGCCGCGTTTGTCCAAAACGAACATCGTTCCACAAGCCAGGTTGAGTCCAATCTTGACGTTTCCGCCACTCCCATCCCTCGCTTTCCTCGCCGCCCCAGTAGGCCGGGTTGTCGTAGCCACCGGCCTCGATAAAAGGCGCGTACTGGGCGTTGGTAACCGGGTATTGCATCGCCAGCAAATCGCCGCCGTCTTCGGCGCAGCCGGGGCAAAGCAGCCAGGTGTTGAGGTCGTCGGGCAGCCAGCCCAGTTCATCCAGCACGGCTCCAGCCTCGTAGCGAACTTGAGGATTACGGTCGGCATCGATCATTTGCGCGTGCAGCTGGGATTTGATGTTATCGTGCCAGGGCGCAGTCAGGCGGTCGCCGGCATCGACAGCGCAGCGACCAGCCAAAATCAGGTGGCCGGCCGCCAGCAGCTTTTCCAGCAGATACTCCCGCCGGGCATCGGATAAATTAGGATGAGCCGCCGCCAATAAAATCACCTCTTCCCACCAGCTATCCTCGGCGTGGGCCAACACACTCTCGACCATCGCGTCATCCCGGCGACCAATCAAGGCCGTGGCGGCCAGATACTCACGAAAGTTCTGGTGCGAGAAAGCAAAGGTGTCGGGATCGGTTTCCACAAACAGGCCGCTGCGTTGGTGGGCCACATCCAGAAAATTGGTGGCCCAGCCCGCAGCCTGATCAAAAGGCGCACCTTCGCGCTCGCGAAAAAAGGTGGCCAGGTGATCTTCGGCTGCACCTCTGGCCGTCTCTGCTGCCTGCTCGCGCTGCAGCCAGTCGGCCAGGTCGGTCAGGGCGCGGCGCTTGGCTTCTACGGCGTGGCGGTCATCGCGAAAGACGCGGCCGGTGCCGTCCAGCCGGGCCAGCTCCTCGCTGGCAACCACGCCCTGGCCGGTCACCTTGTGAGCCTCCCAAAAGCCCAACATCAAATCGATTAACTCCTGATAAACATCCACCCGGCGCTCCGGCAGGGTGGTACGACGATAGACATAGACCAACGTTAGGGTCGTACAGAATAAGGGGTTGCGCGAGAGTTCATCGACCTTGTCCTTGGCCTGAATATCGGCCAGCAAACGCTCAGTCTGGCGGCGGCGGAGTTGGACATCGGCTTCCAACTCTTTCAGCAAGTTGGTCACCAGATGGTCGCGCCCGGCCGGGGTAAGGGGTTGCACTGTGCAAACCACCGGTCGGGGCAAGTAAGCGGCCACTTCCTCGTAACCGCGCGGACGGGAGGCCAGCCCAAAACGGTTACCTTCGTAACGGGCATACGTTTGAATAAAGGCATTGACAATTTGGGCCACCTTGACCCGCAGGGCGCGGTCGGCTACCTCATCCAGGCCGTCGAGCAGCAGTAAACAGCGCCCCTCGCGTAGGCGCTGCCGAAAGAAGCCGGGCGGCAGCTCAACTTCCTGCTCCACAAAGTAATCTTCAATGAATTTGCTGAGGGCCAGCGGGGCCGGATTGGTAAATTCGGCCTGGTGGTCGCGCAGAAAGCGGCCAAAGTTGCGCAGCGGCACCAAAATGGGCAGCAGCGGCCCGTGGGGCCACCCCAACCGTGCCGCCGCATCGCCTTGGGCAAAGGCCAGCAGGAGATGGCGCAGCAGCGTGGTTTTACCGGAACCGGGCAGCCCCTTGAGCAGAAAAACGGGGTAGCGGGCCACCACATCGTTGATGGTCACCGACTTGAGGCGTTCTTCCTCTTCCGTCGGCAGCCGCAGGTGATGTTGGCGCTGTTTGGTCTGAGCTTCCGCCTCGGGGTCATCCACCTGAAGCGGGACGAAGACGGTTTCCAAATCGGCCTCCATATGAAGGCGGTCGGCCCGACCGGCGGGCCGGATAAAGAGAAACGAGATGCGGCTGTGGCGCTCGACAGCGTGGTCCAGGTAGTGGCGCAGCGCCAGCGCGTCGGGTTTGGCGGGATCAAGGCCACGGTCGGCCCACATTCGGCGTAAATAGGCCGTGTTTTGGTCGGTGGCTGTGATCAGGCGATCGACCGCTGCGCCAAGGGTGCGCAGTTCAACGCGCACGGCCTCGCGGTCGGCGTAGGCGATTAGCGCCCCCAAATCGGGGTGATTGGCCAACTGACGGCGCACCGCGTACAAGAAATCGGCCAAAATTTGGCGGCGGTCATCCGGCCAGCGCAGCGCACTCAGCATATCGGACGGGATCAACTGCGGGTCGGCCTCGGTTAGCAACACCGTGGCCCGGGCCATCTCCAACCGCAGCGCGGAATTGTCATCGGCCTGAAGCTGGTCGAAGCCTAAATTGAGCAGGTAGCGGCGGGCCTCCCCGGCCTCGGCGGGCATGCCCACCCCCACGAGCGCGGCCTGAACCGCCTGCTGCAAGGTCTGATCGGCCTCGGCGGCCTTGTAGCCCCGCTGCAACCATTTTTTCAGCCGGTCTGTGGACGGGTCCAGGGCCGGTTCAATAATCCCCTTCTCGATGAGATTGTTGCCCACTTGCGCCAAGCCCATTCCCAGGGCTGTAGCAATCGCAATAGTTATAGGGTCCATAGCCACCTCCTGTTGGTGTCGGATACATTTTACCATAGAAAAGGGGTAGACAGACGGTGAATTTGTAGGACAAATTAGCTTGTTCGGCGGCGGCGGAGTAGGGGAGAACACGGATGCGCAGGATGGGCGGATTGGGAGGCTTTCACCGACGACCGCCAAGGGCTGGAAGCCCTCGGCTAGCTGAGGTGGAAGTCGGTTTGAAACCGGCTCAAATACCGCGCCAAGCCTGCTTGAGCGGGCT
>JAGRBY010000781.1 GCA_020433835.1 Anaerolineae bacterium
TTGCCCCCCACTTTGCCATTTACGTCCGCGAGGAACTGGAACGCAAGTATGACCCGGAGCTTATCTACCGTGGCGGTCTAAAGGTTTACACCACGCTTGATTACGATCTTAACCAAAAAGCACAGCAAATTGCTTCTAATCAAATCAAAGAGCTTCTAGAAAATGGCAATAATGCCAGCAACGCGTGTGTCATCTCACTTGTCCCCAAAACCGGCGAAATTCTGGCGATGGTGGGCAGTGTTGATTTTTGGGACAAAGATAACGACGGCAACGTCAACGTGTGTACGGCTAATCCGGGGCGGCAACCCGGCTCGTCATTTAAACCTTTCAGTTATTTGACACTCTTTTCGCAAGGTGTCTACAACCCGGCCACAATGATTATGAACGTGCGCCAATCGTTCCCGGATGATCCTAACCCACCCTACGTTCCGGAAAACTATGACCGTAAATATACCGGCCCCATTCGCGCCCGCAACGCATTGGCCCAGAGTCTTAACATTCCGGCGGTTTGGACATTACACAACGCCGGTATAAAAAATGTTATCGCTACTACACACCGGCTAGGTATCACGACCCTCAATCAAGACTACTACGGCTTATCGCTAACATTGGGTGGTGGCGAGGTAAAGCCTATCGATATGGCCTATGCCTATAGCGTAATGGCCAATATGGGGGTCATGGCCGGCCAACCGGTCGATGATGTTGATCGCCGACCTGGGCATCGCACATTAGAGCCGGTTTCGATCTTACGTATCGAATCCAAAGATGGCGAAACCCTGTATGAATACGAAAAACCTACCACGGAGCAGATTATCGACCCGGCTCTGGCCTACATGATGGTTGATATTCTTTCTGATAACAACGCCCGTGCGCCAGCTTTCGGAAGTAACAGTGACCTCAAGCGCAACTTCGAAGATCGCCCTATTGCAGCCAAAACGGGAACTACCAACAACTTCCGCGATAACTGGACGGTTGGTTTTACGCCTCAGTTAGCTACTGCGGTCTGGGTAGGCAATAACGACAACAAGGCTATGAAAGATGTAACCGGCTTAACCGGTGCAGCTCCCATTTGGAACGCCGTGATGCTGGAATATCATCAAGACAAGCCGGTCGAGGTTTGGCAGCGGCCGCGTGGTTTGGTCGATGCGCGGGTTGATAGTGTTTCTGGTTTGCTACCCAACGACTATACGCCCAGCTCAGTGGTAGAACTTTTCTTGGAAGGAACTGTGCCTACTCAGCGTGATAACGTTCACCAGGTTTTCCGCATTAACCGCGAAAATGGAAAGCTAGCTACCGTTTACACCCCGCCTGAGTTGGTAGAAGAGCGCGTTTATGAAGTATATCCGCCGGTAGCCAACGACTGGGTTATAGAAAACGGTATTCCCCAACCTCCAACCGAATATGACGACAGTATAGGCCCGGCCATCAACGCCGGCCCGGTTGCCTTTATCAATCCTCGGCCTTATGAATATGTAAAGGGAAGTGTCGTCATCACCGGCAACGCTACGCTGGATAATTTCCAACTTTACCGCCTTGAGTATGGGCCAGGCTTAAACCCCAGTGAATGGAAACAACTCGGCGAAGATAGAACGGCTCCCACCGAAGGCGCAGCCTTGGCTTCGTGGGATACCTCGGCTGAAGAGGAAGGGCTGTATACTCTGCAACTCACCGTAGTTCGAGGCGATCAGAGTCTTGAGCGCCGAGCCGTTCAAGTTACGGTCGATAATACCCCCCCCCGAGTAGAACTCGTTAACCCAGAGCCAGATACTGTGTACGAAGCTAATGCGAACCCCTTACTTAACGACTGGGTTAATTTCCAGGCTGATGCTTCTGACAATTTCTCGATGAGTCGCGTAGAGTACTATGTCGATAACCGAAAAGTCGGTGAGAGTACTGTGGCCCCTTTCACATACCGCTGGAACGTGGCCATTACCCAATCAAGGGTTGTTTGGGAAGCGCCAATTTACCAAACAACACCTATCACTGCCCCGGATGGAACCATTACGGGCACACAACAAATCACGATTTCGCGCGTTATTAGCGTAACCCGACCAATTACTGACCCAGAACGATTAGCCGCGCTCCCCGAAGGCTTTGCTCCCGAACAGTTTATCGGTTACCAAAAGGTTTTCTCAGGGGGCTTAACGCTTATTGAAACAACCCTGGGCTATACAGAAACCCATCTTCTCCATGTTGTTGCTTACGACTCAGCCGGTAATAAAACTGAAAGCGAGAAAGTTCGCATCAGAATTATCCCCGAACAGGAAGAAAAAGAGGAAGAGGAGAAAGACGAAGAATCTGCCGAAGACGATGGAGAGGCCTATTATCGGCCACCCATTTATCGAGAACGCTACCTGAGGCAGTACAACCTTTTAATGTGATGGTCCAGGGGAAATTCAATTATGCTTATTTTAATCACAAATGACGATGGTATCGATGCCCCCGCGCTGTTTCCGCTAAAACAGGCACTCGATAAAATTGCTGACACCCTGGTTTTTGCGCCGGATCACAATTGGTCGGCTTCCGGCCATCCCAAAACAATGCACAAAATATTACGGGCCGATCCTTATGAATTGCCGGATGGCAGCTCGGCCTATATATCAAGTGCTCCTCCACCCGACTGCGTGGCGCTCGCCTTACTAGGTTTGATCGATCGCCGGCCTGACTTAGTAGTTTCAGGCATCAATCACGGAGCCAATCTAGGGTATGATGTTTTTTACTCCGGAACCGTAGCTGCCGCTGTAGAAGCAACTATCGAGGGCGTCCCGGCCATTGCCATCTCTCGTGAGCGCACAGATGATAACCTATCGCGCGGCTTTCACGATAAACGTCAACCTGAGTCGATCGATTATCTATCCATAACGACATTTTGTGCCTATCTTACCCAAAGCGCCATACAGCATAGCTTGCCGGCCAACACATTGCTTAACGTTAATATCCCAGGCGTCCCCTGGCAAGAGATTAAGGGTATCGAAATTACCCGTCTGGGGAAACGTGTTTATCGTGACGAGCTTATTGCTCGAGAAGATCCACGAGGCCGACCTTACTATTGGATTGGAGGTCTGCCGCCAGAGGGTGTTATCGACCACGGCACTGACATTTGGGCCATCAAAAACAACCTCATCTCAATCACCCCGCTTAATCTCGATATTACGGATTATAGGTTTATCGAAGATCTTAAAAACTGGAAATTGGAAGATATTCCATTGTGAACCTAACACCTTATCCTACAAAAAGCGGCCATTTCGCCTTGGCAATAGCCGTATTTTGTGCCATTCTCACGTTAATCTTTATTGATGCACTATTACGACAAACAACCCCCTTGACTATTTTCTGGCTGTTGATCGCCAGTCTGGTGGCCCTGGGAGGCGTTGTTGTTGCTGCTTGCTGGAGTATTATTGGC
>JAGRBY010000782.1 GCA_020433835.1 Anaerolineae bacterium
CAACATGGTTAACTGCCCCAAAGTAAAGGTCGCCCGAAATTTTAATGATACCCAGTTGCGGGCAGCCCGGTTGGCCCGGTTGCCGCCGGATAAAATGTTTAAAGGTGTGGTCGGGGATAACAGGAAAAACTTTGGGTACACTGGTTTGGGTAATATAGAAGGCAAATGAGATGAGAACACCCATCAATACAGCAAATTCGATCTGCAAAAATATGGTGCCAAAGAAGGTAACTAACATAATTATGGCATCGGTGCGGTTTCCTTTCCAAATCAGCCGCATCTCGCGCGTATCAACCAGACCATAAGCCGTAACCATCAGCACACCGGCCAGCGAGGCAATGGGTAGATAGGCTCCCAACCAGCCAAAGGTAAGCATAGCAACCAGTACAAAGACGCTGGAAAGCAGACTGCTCATGCGTGTTCTGGCCCCGGCTTCCATGTTAACGGCAGAGCGGGCAAATGAGCCGGCTCCGGCATAGCCGCTAAATAACCCAGCTCCAATATTGGCCAGACCTTGCCCTACAAACTCTTGGTTGCTATCAAGTCGTTGGCCGGTTTGCGTTGAAAAGGCGCGGGCGATGGCCGTGGTTTGAATAAGGCCAATAGCCCCCACAGCCAAAGCGCCGGTTGATAATTGGGCGATCAATTCTAAGTCAAATAGAGGTAGGTCAGCTAGAGGCGGTAGGGTACGCGGCAACTCGCCGATAACTTTAACACCTCCTGGCCCGGCAAGATCAAATAGATAGACAAAAAATGAGGCTACGATCATACTTAGCAATGGGCCAGGTAGTTTGGGAGCAAATTTGCGTAGGGCAACAATTAAAATAATCGTACCAATGCTAAGCAGCGTGGTGGGTATATTCAATTGAGGGATAAAGAGAATAGTGTTAATCATGGTGTCAACCACGGTGCGGCCCTCAAATTGCAGGCCGAAAACATTTTTCAATTGACCAATGCCAATTAACAATCCGGCACCGCTGGCAAAGCCAATAATGACTGAATGCGAGACAAAATTAACCAACATGCCCAACCCTGATAGGCCGATGATCAACTGAAAAATACCAGCCATCACCGCTAACATGCCAGCTGCCAGAATAAAATTGGATGAACCCGGTTCGGCAATGGCCAGCAGTGATGATAACACCAATATGGAAATGGCGTTGGCCGGTCCTGTGTTCATCTGGTCGCTAGATCCCCATAAAGCGCCGACAATACCGGCCACAATAGCCCCATACAGGCCCATTTCTGGGGGCAGTTCGGCGATAAGTGCGAAGGCAATAACTTGGGGCAAAGCAATAACCCCTACTGTCAATCCGGCAATGAGATCAGGGCGAAAATTGCTAAGTTTATACGATTTAATGAAGCGAACAGGGTTGGAAAAATATTTGGGCGTATGGGTTAAGCTATCGACAAGAGGATTTTGGCCTGAGGCGGTTTCCGCGATAGGGTCTGTTTCTTCTATTTCTACAGGAGGTTGGCGTGAGGATACTTCATTAGAACCGTTATTCGACGGCCAATCTTCCATCATAATCTGCTCTAAAATATCGGCAGGGGTTTCCATGCCAGGTTTGTCTTTGGAATGATCGTCCATTAAATTTGCTCCTTCTCAGCCGGGGCGATGCATCATTGGGTAAAAAGTTTCTACCCCAGTCGAGAGCTAGAAATATCTTTAACCGTGCAACGTGTTAATGGGCAGCTTCTTTTAGAAGATGCAATCGTAACAGAAATACATAAAGTATTTTATTATTTGGTTACGTTACTACAATTTTTGAGCGGGCAAATGACGTGAGGCAAACTATTCTATCACAAGTGATTATAGTCCTAATTGTATAATATGTGAAACGCGTCGTTGTTAAGCGTGGCAACGCAACTATAAAGCTACAAAGTGGGGGAAATATCACTGTATGGTGCTGCGTGTAGTCAACAAGGTCAGGTTGATTTATGCATACTTTATTGATTTTCAATAAGGGTTAGACAGGTATCATAAATTTGAATACAATTTTGGATACTTTCTTTTTCCAATTGCTGCGCGACTTGTTCGGGATCAATATCCACTTGAAATACTAGTCGCAATATTTTTGAGGCGGGTTCTGAGAGGGTGTCCGAGTTCATGACCAAGTTATAATATATGTTGTTATTATTAATTTTTTCTCCAGCAATGGTAATTATAGTTTGGGGTTCAATTAAGCTGGTATCATAATTAGGATGAGAAATGCTGGGGTTGTTGTCGTTTGTATTCGACCAGACAAGGTGTTGGGGCTGTGCTCCCTTTATTGCCAGATTTTTAAATCGCCAACCTTCAAAGACTTTACGATAAATTTGAAAGGCCATCTTCGCTAGTGCGGTAGCAATCTGACCCCGTAATACGCGTGCATAGTCTGTTTGGCGACCCTCTCGATTTAGCCAAGGTTGTAATATTTTATCAAATTTGTTATCAATAACATTTAGCTGAAATGTAGCTACTGAGGCAAGGTAGTGAAGCGGTAAATTGTGCCTGGCTCGGGCTTCCAGGGCGGTAATATAGGTTTCAATAACCTCTCGATAGCGATACAAACCACACAGTGGTGTAACATTAACATTAATCCCTTGTTGGATGAGGTGGTAAATGGCGGGGAGACCGGCTCGATTGGCCGGTATTTTGATCATAACATTAGGAGAATTTATGGCATGCCAGATTTTCTGGGCTTCTGCCACCAAGGCGTTTGTGTTGTCGGCTAAATAGGGTGACAGAGAAACATTGACAAAACCATTTTGTCCATTGGTCGCATTATATTTTGGCAGGAATAAAATGGCTGCTTGCCGAATATCATCGACCATTAACGTATTATAAATCGTCTCAACATTGCTATGTGAATTTTTTAAGGATTGGATAGAATGTCTGTAGGTTTTGGAACGGGGGATTGCTATTGTAAGACCGGCGGGATGAACGCTTGTGCCGCTGATCAGCCCTTGATCAAGAAGTTCTTTAAACTTATCTGAGGTCAGTAAATCGCGATTGAGATAATCTAGCCATAGGTTAATGGTTTTTTCTTGTAGTCCAATGATAGGACTCATAAAACATCAATTCTTCATTTTCTTGCATAGTATAAAAAATGCTAGCTTTTGACGAGAGGCAATGTAAACCAAAATATTGTACCATCTGTGGGATGGCTATCAACATGAATTTGGCCACCTTGCATATGAACAAAATTCCATACCAAATAAAGACCTAACCCTTGTCCGGGTTGGTGATGATGATTGCGACGATAATATTTATCAAATATTTTTTCTTGTTCTTCCGGCGGGATAAATGAACCCGAATTGAAAACAGAGACCTTAGCATACTTACGCCTGTCAGAACAATTTTCGTGTTCTGTAACGTTGACTTGAATTGTGCTGCCAACAGGCGAATAT
>JAGRBY010000783.1 GCA_020433835.1 Anaerolineae bacterium
AAATATTGGTTTTGGCCTTCATAGAATCATTTTCTTGTTAGATGGGTAGTTAAGGTCAGACTTGTGTAAAACAGAGAGGAGTATACAAGACTATTTCGAATTGTCTCTAACCAGGTTATTAATTTTTCCCAGCAAATCACGGACAACGAAAGGCTTTACCACATAGTCATCAAATAGATGAGAGTAGTTGGATGTTTCCGACTCATCCTCAAGATAATGGCGGGCGGTCAACATAATAACAGGGAGTTTTTTGTGCTCTTCGCTGGTTTTGATGGTTTCTAACACCTGCCAACCATCCATGCCAACCATCATAATATCTAACAACACCAAATCAACGTTACGATCAGATTTATTTAAGATGTCTAAACCTTCGGCACCATTGTACGCTGAAATCACCTCAAAGCCTTCACGTTCAAGAATGAGTTTGCCCAGGGTTACCATCTCACGGTCATCATCTACCATTAGTATTCGATATGTCATAACGTACTCCTTGAGAAAAGGTGGTTTATGGCAACCCGCCTACAAATGACGAGTATATCATAATTATGTAATGTTGGCAACGTGATTTTAACAAATTACATTATTTACTTATGCTGTAAATATATAAATGCCTGAGCAATAAAATTCCCCACAATTAAGTATAACACGAGCCTCTTAACTGTCAACGCCCCGAAAAATTTTGCAATCTTCCATTATTTTCCATAGATTTATATAATAGAAAGTGCAGTTTTTAATCTGGGTATTTACTCCCACAGCGTCGTCAACAACTTACCCATAATAATCAAATACCGAGTTTGCTCGGAACACTGTTTTTATGCGCGATCAAGAAAAGACGAAAAATCAGCTCATTGAAGAGATTCAGAGATTACGTCAACGTGTTGCCCAAACTACATACGAGGCTGCTCAACAGCACCAAACGTTTACCGAGGTTATGGTAGCTCTAACTTCGAAACTAAGTTTGCCTGATGTGCTTGACGAAATTTTGCTTCAGGCGCATCGTATTGTGCCGTACCATACAGCCAGCATTATGCTGTTAGAAAAAGACACGTTACGTATTGCTCGCTGGAAAGGCTACGATATTTTTGGCAGCGAAGAAATGGTTTCGCGATTAGAGCAACCGCTGGCCGAATTTCCCATGGATAATGAAGCTATCCAATCCGGCGAGCCGATTGTAATATTTGATACCCATGAGGATGATCGCTGGGTGGTACTTAAAGAAACAACCTGGATTCGCTCCACGCTTATGCTTCCCCTCCGCTTGCGCGATCACGTTCCGGGCGTGTTGCGTCTCGATGGTAGCAAACCCGGCGAATTTACCATCAAAGATGCATATCAGCTAAAACCTTTAGCCGGAGCAGCAGCGATTGCCCTTGAAAATGCCCGCTTATTTGGAGCCGAGCAGCTTGCTCGCAAACAGGCCGAAAATTTACGGCGGGCGAATTTGGCCCTTACAAAAACATTAGACTCCGACACAATCTTAGAAACGATGCTCGATCACCTGGCCCGGCTGGTTCCCTATGATCAGGCCAGCATTACCTTGTTAGGTAGCAGCGAATCCTTGTACGTGACTCGGCACGAAAGTACGGTTGAGAAGGTGCTTAAACCGGCCATACGTATCGATAAGAATCCTCTCATCAGAAAAATCATTAAACATCAAAAAACGATTCTTATCTCAGATACCCGTACTGACTCGCGCTGCAAAAAAAATCATTTGACGGGTCACTCGGGGAGTTGGCTGGGAGGATCATTTTTGGCCGGAGAACGGGTGATCGGCGTCTACACCCTGCAAAAAGCGCAGCCAACGTTTTTCAATGAAGATCATCAACGTCTGGTCGAGGTCTTAGCAGCGCAGGCGGCCACGGCGCTTGTCAATGCTCAACTCTATGAGCAAGTAACAGCGGGTCGGGAAAGGCTGCAAATTCTGTCCGGTCAACTTGTTGAAATTCAAGAAGCAGAGCGGCGTTTTATTGCCCGCGAACTGCACGATGAGATCGGTCAGGCTTTAACGGGGCTTAAGTTACTGCTAGAAATGGCATCTTCTTTACCCCGCAGCGCCCAAGGGAGTGACAATAGTTTGTTGAAGGCCCAGCATCTCGTTGAGAATGTTATGGAACAAGTTGACAGCTTATCGCTTGATCTACGGCCGCCGATGCTCGACGATTTGGGATTACTCCCGGCCTTGCTGTGGTACTGCCAAACGTACACCGAGCGCACCGGCATTCAGGTTTTGCTCAAACATCGTATGGTTAAAAATCGACGTTTTCCAGCCGAAATCGAAACAGCCGCCTACCGAATTATTCAGGAAGCCCTTACCAATGTAGCACGCCATACGAAAGTGAGTGAGGTTACAACGCGCGTAACAGCCCTAAATCGCACTTTAAACGTACAAATCATCGATCAAGGCACCGGTTTTAATATCACCGAGACCCTAAATAGGCAGCATCGGCGTGGTCTCACCGGCATGCGTGAAAGAGCCAAATTGTTGCAAGGACAACTAAAAATTGAATCACGGAGAGGTGTTGGAACCCAAATAACCGCTGAGTTACCGCTACCTTCTCTATCGATGGAAAGGAATATTTAACGGTATGACCATCTCGATTGTCTTGGCAGACGATCATCATATTGTACGTGAAGGGTTAAAAACGATTTTGGGAGCGCTCCCAGACTTTCAAATTGTGGGCGAGGCTGATGACGGGCTGCAAGTAGGTGCCGTGGTAGAACGGTTGAAACCGGATGTGCTCGTTCTCGACCTGATGATGCCCGGCTTAAATGGGCTGGAAATTAGCCGCCAAGTACGTCGAAACACACCCCAAACCCAAATTGTGGTGCTTTCGATGCATGCCAACGAGGCTTACGTGGCCGAAGCATTGGCTGCGGGTGCGGCGGCCTACCTTCTAAAGCGCTCTACCTCGGACGAACTGGCTAACGCCATTCGAGAGGCGGTTGCCGGCCGGCGCTATCTTAGCCCACCCTTGTCTGATCGCTTAATTGATGCTTATATTCGAAAATTAGAAGCGGAAGAGGAAGATGATCCCTATACAACGCTAACACCTCGCGAACGCGAAGTTCTTCATTTAGCTGCCGAAGGAGCCACCAATAATCAAATAGCCGAGCGCTTATCATTAAGCGTGCGCACGGTGGAAAAGCATCGCAGTAATCTGATGCACAAATTGGCTTTGAAGACACAAACCGATTTAATTCGCTACGCCTTACAAAAGGGAATTCTTTTTGCGGAAAACTAACGAAAAAAAGCCATTGACCGATTAAGCATTGTTCACTATGTTTGCACTTTTTTAGAAACCAGGGTTTTGATGCCTAATTGAAAACCTTTTGGGTCAAAAGATATTCCTTTTTAATGATAAAAACCCTGGTTTCTTGTCGCAATA
>JAGRBY010000784.1 GCA_020433835.1 Anaerolineae bacterium
TTGGGCACAAGAGCCGACAGAAACGGTAGTCACCAGCATCACCGAGGCTGCCTGTCTTGCGGCGGGAGCGGAGTACTCATCTTTACCCTCAGCCGACGGCGTCTGGATTGAGTGGCAAGGTGAGATAAAAGAAGCGCGGATGATTGTGCGAATAGCTGGGGCAGATGCGTCTCATACCATCACCATCAACGGCCAACCGGTGGCCAATGTGCCGATATATCCCGATGGCGAAGTGTGCGGCGGCCAAGAGTTTGTATTGGAGATACCGGCTGATGCCATCTATCAAGGTGAAAACCTCATTGCCATAACCAATGATGCCCTCTCCAGCGATAGCTGGACTGCCGCCAACGTTCGGTTGAAAGTGATAACCGACTATCAGCCCGACGCCGAGCCGATCCCTCAGGTGAACATTAACGCGGTTAGCTTCACTAAGCTCCAAACTATTACCTTCAATAGTTCTTATGATGGAACCAGCCAGCAATTCATTGCCCAGATTCCCTCAGGTGGTTTCGCCGAATGCGCCACGCTTAGTCCCACCCCTTTGGTGATTTATGTTCACGGGCGCAGTTCCAGTATGAAAGAGCCGTATTATGAGCTGAACTCCCATACAAATACATTTAATCTGGCGGTCAGGAGCAAAGGCTGGCTGCTAGCCGCGCCCGATCTTCATTCGACCTGGCCGGACAACACCGGCAAAAACGCCTACGCTTCGCCCGAAAGCCAGGCCGATATTGTGGACACGGTCGATTACATGGTTGATCATTGTAATGTAAATACCAACCAGATTTATCTCTATGGTGGTTCGATGGGGGGACAAACGGGCTTGGTCACGGTAGCCAAGTATCCCCACATCTTTGCCGCGTTGTTTGATAACAAAGGGCCATCGGATATGGTCATTTGGTATGATGAAAGTGCAGCGTCACATAAAGGAAATATGAAGGAAGAATGCAACATTGGTGGCGTAGAAATGAGACCAGACGAGAATCCTTTCTGTTATGAGCGTCGTTCCGGCATCAACTTTGCCCGCAACTATTTTCATATACCCATCTCCATAACTCACAGTTTGGCTGATACCTTGGTGCCAATTCATCATTCTTTTGATATGCGGGACGGCATAAACAGCTACAGTCCCGTTTATCCGGCCTCTGTTTTTGTTGATACAGTGGTTGGTCCCACATGCGATGACAACGGGGCCTATCACTGCTACGATCCAGACCCTAATGACGTGCTGGCCTTTTTTCAGCAGTATACGCTCTACAACCAGCCGGCCCACATCAAAACCCGATTGGATACATCGAAACCGTTTTACTGGCTTAACCTCACCCAAAGCGGCGACGATCACTGGACAGCAATTGAGTCTCAGTACAGCGCTGGTACGAAAACCGTAACCACCAACGTCACCGATCCCAATCCGCTCACGTTAGGCTTTAATTTGGGCAGCAATCCCCAATCCGAGGTGCTGCCTATACCGGGAATGGGGCTGCCCACCACCACCTATTTGATCAAGGGTGGCGGCCTGAACCAGATAAAAAATTACAATGGTTCTGGTTATTTTACGGCTAATTTAAGTAGTACCGGCACCTATGCCTTCACCATTTCCGCTCTTTCGTTGACTCTCGCGGCGGCGGATGTTGTCTCCGGTAACAATATTGTCTCTACTATTACCGCCACCATCGTGGATCGGATTGGCAATGTTGTCCCTAACGGTACGGCGGTTACCTTGGTAACCAACCAAGGAACCTTTGCCAATGGGTTAAAGACGTATAACACGACTGTTAGCGGTGGTCAGGGTAAAGCAATAGCCATCTTGACCACTATGGACGATGCGATTGTTCAGACTACCGTCGGACTGGTATCCAACACAGTACTTGTTGATGGCAACAGCAATACCTCTGATCCGGAAGTTCGCATCTATCTGCCGGTGGTGACCAAGTAGCGGGTGGGTGAGGGCGAATAATTATATTGGAGCGACAAAGCTTGCTTTGTCGTCTGCGGTAGGTCAAAGTTTACTTTGACGCTCCAGACATACCGTCATTTTGTGAGTGAAAAAATATAGGATTGTGTAATGCCGTCTACTACAACCCAGACGGCGCGACAACCACTGGTTAGCGTTGTCACGCCAGTATATAATACTGACAAATATCTGGCCGACTGTATCGAAAGTGTGCTGGCCCAGAGTTATGATAACTGGGAATATGTTATTATCAACAATTGCAGTACCGACCGCTCGCTGGAGATTGCGCAGCGTTATGCTGCCCAAGATAACCGTATCATCATCCATAACAACACTGAGTTTTTAACCCAGATGCAAAATTGGAACCACGCGATGCGCCAAATATCGTCAGAGAGTCGCTATTGCAAGGTGGTGCATGCTGATGATTGGCTCTTTCCGGAGTGCATCGCCCAGATGGTGGCTCTGGCCGAGCAGTATCCATCGGTGGGCATTGTGGGGTCGTACCGGCTGGATGAAGTCGAGGTTAACCTAGATGGCTTGCCGTACCCAAGTTCGTGCGTGGCGGGTCGTGATATTTGCCGCCTGGCACTGCTGGAAGGCAATTATATATTTGGATCGCCTACCTCAATCCTGCTACGGGCCGATCTCGTGCGCCAACGCGATCCTTTTTACGAAGAATCAGATATCCATGCCGATACGGCTGTTTGCTTCGATCTTCTACGGGAAGCCAATTTTGGCTTTGTACATCAGATATTAACGTTTACCCGCCGCCATAATGAAAGTACAACCACGCTTGTCAGCCGTTTTCGCACGACTCGAATTAGCAGGCTGTCGATATTAAAAAAATATGGACCGGTCTATCTTAGTCCCAATGAGTATCAACAAGCCTTGAAAAAACACATCGACTCGTATTACTATTTCTTGGCGCGAAAAGTGTTTGAGTTTCAAAACAAAGAATTTTGGGCATATCATAAACGCGAACTTGCCAAGCTTGATATCGAACTCAATAAGGTACATTTGATGAAATGTATGCTCTATGAGGCGCTCAATTTTCGAGAAACCGCTAAAACGCTTAAACGTAGTCTACGAAATCGTGGTGCGGCTCCATCAACGCCAATCCGTCAGGTGTTGGATGTAATTGATAATTAAAATGAGGCCGGGTAGCGATAAGAAATTGGGGAGGTTGTAGCCACAACCTCCCCATCGGCCAAATTCTTTCTCCTTAATGGTGAACAGGCCCTAGGGGAGGGTTGGACTCGGTTAAGTTTAGGTTACGGTTCAACGTAACCCAAACTTAATCCCGGTAAACTTAGGTTTCATTAACATATACCCAAAAGGTTTGGCAAGAAGGAAAAAATTCAACAAGCCAGAACAACATGTTCAAATGAGTCAGGAGGTGGTAAAGGTCCAAGGTCGGGAATGGGTAAACA
>JAGRBY010000785.1 GCA_020433835.1 Anaerolineae bacterium
TGTACGTCCGTTTAGCTCAAATAGGGCGATTTATTATTGCCCGGTGACTGTCACCTTTTGAACTGCGTAACTCATATACAAGTCATCTGCTGATGGCTGGGTCGCTGAGAAGCGCGATATTAATTCTCCGCGTAACCATAGTCGCGCAGAGCCTGCCCAAGTGCCTCTACATCCTCCGGGGGTAAATCACACTTCTCGTCGATAAGTGCCCAGCCTGCTTCCGCTTGATTGAGCATGTGCATTTCGGCCAAATAGGCTCCGGCCCCAAAAATCATGCACAAAAATTCTTTGTCCTCAGCCCAGTGCTGGGCAGACTGGCTCAACAAATCGGGAAATTGAGCTGTCTTATTGAACAGCTTCCCCTCAGCATAACCAAAAATCTGCAAGGGACTGAGAAAACTCACAACCGTAGCCCCGCCGAGCGCATAGTTAAAATCTTCATTGAGGGTTCGGATTTCTATCAGACCATCGCCATCCAGGTCCTGAACATCAAAACCTAATGTGTATTTGCGATACAAGGGCTGGGTACTTGCATAGCGTTGGCTGGCTTCATCATAATAGACGATAGAGAGCGTGGTACAACACGAAGCTCCCGGTGTAGAAACAATGAGCACTATCTCATCCTGCCCATCGGCATCAAGGTCTTGAATGCTTAAGGTGTGGGGAAAATTCGACCAATACTCCGGCTCTTCACCCATAACTACTGTAGTCAGACTTTGATTGAAACCCTCACCGCCTGCGAGATAGAGCTGCCCATCCAGGCGCAAGGTGGCCTGTAGATCATCCTTTTGAACCAGTTCCAAGATATCGCTGTCAAGAACAAAGCGGTTTCCATCAAAATGGTAGTAGGCGGTGGGTTGACGGTCACCATCAAAACACGGGGTAACAGCCAGATAATCACCTACTTGCTCATAAGATGAGGCCTGACTATCGCAAGGGCTTTCGGTGAGGCTGTTGATATCGGTATAGCTTTCAAGTGAAAAGTCCAAAGCCGAGAGGAGCTGTGCCCCTTCGACTCGCCATAAGGTGTACAAATCGCCACCGCCGCCGCCGGCCCCCTGGCTTTGCCTGCTGGTGACCATGAGGGGCAAACTTTCATCCACGAAAACGGGGGCGGCCTGCAAAGCCGGGGCCGAATATTCGCTGTACCGTTCGCTATAACCCGCCTCGATCATGCTGTGGGCAACCACATGCACTGTCTGATCATTGACCTGCATGAAAGCCAGGCATGCGTCGGCCTGCTCAGCCGGCCAGACTAAAGCGGCCTGATATACCTGCTCGCCCACAGACCAACGGTCTGTCCAACTCACCATCTCTGCCTGGGGACAGACCGCTTCTAAGGCCAGCAAGCGCGAGTCAGGATTGGGCGTGGCTGTTGCTTCTACCGTAGGGACAAGGGTAGGCGTGCTCACTGAGGCTGGACTGTCTGGGATGGGGGTGGCCGTTGCTTCCATTGTAGGGGCAGAGGTAGGCGTGCCGACTGCGGCTGGCCCGGCTTGACTACAAGCCGTCAGACCGAAAAAGAAACTAAAGATGAATAACAAATGAATTGTGTGTTTGGTCATAGATAGGAATTTGGGAGAACCTTTGAGAAGCTATTTTTAGAGAGAACGTTTAGAGTGTTGTCCACTGATTTTTATTAGGAGTTACGCACTTCAAAAGGTGACAGTCACTTAAAGGCGATAAATCGACCAACTTGGGGCAAACGAATGCTCATAATCATCAAAAGTGACTGTCACCTTGTTTGCTCCGCCCAACTGCGTAACTTCTATTTATATCCGTGGCCCCCTCAAGACATTTAAGACAACCTTCCCATTAATCATGCCCAATTACGCCGAAAATTCAAACTTAAGCGGCCAAGCAACAAAGCCTTTACAATCTATGCTTACGGTGCGGGAGTCCGAAACCGATGGGGTTAGGGTTCGTCCAAAGTGGGTGTGCCGTTGAGGGTATGGCTGGCTCGCCAATTGATGGCTTTATTGGGGTCGCGATGGGGGTTGATGAGCACCAGCGAGTCGCCTCGACCATCGGCGCTAACGGGCCAGCCGTTGTCATCATCATAGCGAACGGAGACAACAACTTCGCCTGTAGCATCGCGCAGGGTAATGGTTTCACCCTTGTTTGAGAGTTGGCCTTGGTAAACGCCGCCGATAGGAATAGCGGGATAGCGCTGCGAGAAGGCTTGCGGATTACGAACCAGAACCCGTAACGCGCCGGGAGAGAGCAGCGCGTCGCCGGGCGGGAAGGTGTAGCGGATCCCTTCAAATGACATACGGGCCAGATTAAGGGGGGTATTGCCGGTATTTTTTAGCTCGATAAACTCATAGTCATCGCCGCCGGAGGGGTTGTACATAATTTCGGTAATTTGCAGCGTGCTTTTGGCTTCATCAACACGGTAAATGGCTTCGTTTAGTGCGCTCCATGCCCCTTGGCCAAAAGCGCGGGCTTTGATGTGCGTTGTCGCTGTGAGAACCAGGGGTTTACGGTAGATGGTGGCCATGGGTGAAACGGCTCCGGTTCCCGGCAGCCTCGGATCAGAACCATCGGTGGTGTAGAAGATGATGCTCTCTTGAGCGGCGGGTGTCTCCAAATTCAGGCTAATGCCGGGGGTAATCGGGCCTGCGGGTTGGTTGAAGAGAGGCGGATCGAGTTCCGGGTAGTAGCCCGCTTCACGAGCAATGGCGATCATGCGGGCCGGATTGCCCTCTATCTGCTGCGAAACATCGTCACGGGCTTTGAACCAGTCAGCCTGCGTCAAGGGCGGATCGAAACGCACATCGCCCCAGCGCGCCGATTCGGCAATGATGGCCGGCTCGACGATTTGGTTGATCGCTTGCCAGCGATGCCGGGCCTGGCTCTCGGTCAGGGCACCGTCGTTAAAGAGATGCTTGAACAGCCGGTCGGCCAGTTCTATTCTAAAATCGGAATTGTCGAGTAGGGCCTTGAGCAGAGGCTTAACCCGATTTGGTTGGTCATTATATTCGTCATACTCCATATAAATCTCCGCCCCCTCAAACCAGGTGCGCTCGCCGTCCCACACAAAATATCGCACCGGGCCTGAGTCGCTGCCGACCCCGGCGTACCAGTTGTTGAAGCCCCAATCCAGATTGCCGCTGTACCAATTAACAATGAGGTAATCGATGAAGTGGGGCACGTCCAGGTATGCCTGAAGAGAGGCATAGTTTTCAGGGGCGGCCAGATTGCCTTTGTCGGCCAGTTCATGCAGGGTTTTGAAGCGCTCGCTGCCGTTGCTGGTTGTCTCGGCGTGGTTGATTGTTTGCCAATCCTCCTCCGCGCCGCCAAAGTAGGCGGCCATAAAGGCGTCGTCAGGCCGTTCGACAAGGTTATACAGCCCCCAGTA
>JAGRBY010000786.1 GCA_020433835.1 Anaerolineae bacterium
GATGACCTGTTTCACCGGTTTTTTTCATCACCCCAAAACCACAACCTTTGATGAAAGTTTGTTGCGTCGATCTACTGGTGGGGCAGTGGCTGTGTGGGGCAGCACGGGGTTGGGTGTCGGTACCGGACATGACCGCCTACAAGCCGGCTTCTACCAAACTATTTCACAAAACGGTGGCCCTGATTTAGGGACAGCCGTTTTAGCCGGCAAATTAAAGTTATCGGCCTTAGGTTATTATCAAGATTTGCTCGATACCTTCACACTTTTCGGTGACCCGGCCTTACGCCTGTCGAGTGTCTTCAAACCTGATCTGCGAATTAGCAATCAAGTGCAAGGTTCCAATCATAAACCTGGTGATCCGGTTACTTTCATATTGACAATCGAAAATACGGGCGCAGGGACTGCCAAAAATATCGTTGTTACCAATAATCTACCGTCAAGAATCTTATCGCCAGGTTGGTCAACAACCACTGCAGGAGTTAATGCTACAGGAAATTACATCTGGGCCTTGCCTGATTTGAGTCCCAGTGAAAAGATTGTTATCCAAGTTTTCGCTACCATTGATCCAACCTTACCGAAGAACTTTTCTATTGTTAGCATTGCTCAGGTAAGTTCCGGTGTCTCGGAGCTAAGCAACAGCAATAACCAAAGTACAGCTATTGTGGGTACTCGTCATATGTTTTTTCCTGTTGCTTATCACCATTAGACAGACGCGTTAAATGGTGTGCTGTCTGTAAGGCTGTTATTCGGACGACTTAACTGCTCGTTGGCTTTCGCAGCTTTTATCTTAGCCATAGTATAATAATCTTTGACCGTAATGATGCCGGCGGCTTGCCAGTGGCCAGGATCAATGCATCGCTTGCCTGCAAATTGTCCCGACAACGTGAAAAACAAACCGCAGATAGAACATGCTATCGGCTCCGTATTATCGAGATCAGGCCGAACAATAGGGGTAGGGGGGTGATTGGGTGAGACAAAGGCTTTAAATAAGCGTTCTAAAACCCGAGTTAGCGTATCTGCTTGGGTTACACTGCGAATGCTATAGTCGCGATTGATATTTGATAAGAAGCGGCGATCGCTCATAAATTGCAACTTTCTTGTTATTTGTACTTTTATAGTTTAGCTGCAGGGGGTAGGGATTGGATTTAAAGTCTTATAGAAACTAGTTAGAAATAATTAGGCCACCTGAAATTTCGGTCAGCTATAATTATGCATTTCTCAGTAGCAAATGAGTTACAAAATAAGGAATTTTATGAAACCACAATAAATAGATTTGGCAAAGCGTTGTGATTGTTTTATAATAGTTTACCCACCATAGATATAAATTTTATTTCTTGAGCTTAAATGCCTACTCAAATACCTGTCTTTTTTAAAGCTTTTTCACAAACTGATTTTCACAACTGTAAGTGTTACACCTGCTTGTGTTGCAGCCTGCTTAAATGCAGGAGGCAAACCGACAGTTTGTAGACGCTGAAAGTATTTATTTGACACCAATCTATTGCTAGCAAAGCCTGTCGAGTCGCATCACAGGCTTTTTTAATGTTTAATCTAATCCCAGGAGAGTAAAAATGAGCAATGAAAGTGGGTACGCCCATCCCGAAGCCCTGGTCAGCACAGAATGGGTTGCCAATCATCTTAACGATCCCGATATCCGTCTTGTTGAGTCCAATGAAGATGTTCTTTTGTACGATACGGGACACATTCCCGGTGCGGTCAAGGTCGATTGGGTGGGTGACCTCAACGACCCAATTGTACGCGATTATCTTGATGCCGAGAGTTTTGCTGCGTTCGCATCGAGCAAAGGCATTGGCCCCGACACCACCGTTATTTTTTATGGCGATAAAAACAACTGGTGGGCCACCTATGCCTTGTGGGTTTTCAGACTGTTCGGTCACGACAACGTTAAGATTATGAACGGTGGCCGTAAAAAATGGGTAGACGAAGGGCGCAATTTAACCAAAGAAGTGCCCAGCTATCCTAAGGCCACATATCCGGTTCCCACCCGCGATGACAGCGAAATTCGAGCCTTCCGCGACGAGGTGCTGGCCCACGTCAAGCAAAACGGCACGCTGGTCGATGTCCGCTCTCCCGGTGAGTTCAAGGGCGAGCTGCTGCATATGCCCGACTATCCGCAAGAGGGAGCGTTGCGCGGGGGACATATTCCCGGTGCTCGTAACATTCCTTGGGCCAAAGCCGCTAATGATGACGGCACATTTAAATCGGTAGACGAATTAAAAGAATTGTACGGGGGCGAAGGCGTTACGCCTGATAAAGATATCGTGGCCTACTGCCGCATCGGTGAGCGCAGCAGCCACACCTGGTTTGTACTTACCTATTTGCTAGGCTATGATAATGTTCGCAACTACGACGGGAGTTGGACAGAGTGGGGAAATGCGGTCGGCATGCCCATTGAGCGACCTTAATTTGCTGTAAAGGTGCAGCGTTGCACGTGTTCAAATAAGTAACTTTGCAGCGCTGCATCTTTATTTCACGCCTTTTATTACCCCGCCTTTTATCTTCAGAAATGGTCCTACTTTACTATTGAATTGAAATATTCGCTTATAGCTCACCATAAACAAATAAATGCATGCAAAAATTAACCTTTTGCGGGGCTAATATTGACAGCGTAATTGCTGGAATGCTTCGCCGCTGAGTGGTTGAGGACCGTGGCCGGAGTAAACCCACTCCGGTTGGAGTTGCTGCAGGCGATGTAGGCTCTTGGCCAACTGCCGCCAATCGACAGCAAAACGATTTTGCGCGTGTGGCTCGCCCATCATCGAGACGAGATCACCAACAAAGGCCAGTCGGTTTTCGACCAGCAGTGTGCTCGAACCCAAAGTGTGGCCGGGCGTATGGATGATTTGCGCATCGAGGCCATAAGCATCAAGCCGGTCGCCGTGGTCAAGCAGTAGATCGGCTTGCATAGGCGGAACCGGCATCAGTACTTCTAAGAGGGGCAACCCCATTTTGGTAAATCGGCCCGAACCTTGAACGGTACCCAGCGCTGTTTCGGCTCGGGCCAGAGCATCGGCATCAATTCGGTTAATGGCAACCGGTGCGCCCGTTTGATGTTTGATTGCAGCAACGCTGCCAAAATGATCGTAATGGGCGTGGGTTAAAAAGATAAGCTGCAGGTCATCACGGCCCAGTTCCTGCATCTGCTCTAATATTTTGCGTTCGCTTCGAGGCGGCCCAGCATCAATCAGAACCATACCACGGCTCGATTCGATCAAAAACGCATTGCTCATCCATGTTTTTATGATATGAACGTGAAGCGACATCGTTATACAATCCGGTGCGTAAAACCCATCAACCTCATGTGTCTTTTTTCGATTTTTCAGGGAAGAGATGGCCCGGTA
>JAGRBY010000787.1 GCA_020433835.1 Anaerolineae bacterium
GCCATTTTTTGAGCAACAGGGGTTATTTTATAGAAATCTCCGGGGGGAGCAGAGTGTTGTTCAGCCATATATCCTCCTCGACAATGATGTTTGGCTAAAGTATACTGATTAGCTCAAAAATTTGCGAATCGTTAAAGCGACGGGGGTTTTTGAATTGATTGGGGATAGGGCATCCCTTTATTAAAGAGGTAAAGGCAAATAAAGTGGGACAACTTTTCATCTGCAAACGCTTTTTGTTGTCAAATTTGGTGCATTGTGTAGCATCCTTTTCTTGAGGATAACCTTTATCCATGCTATACTACATTAATCGTCTTAAGTAACATAGTAAAGTAGCAAAGTAGTAAACATCCTTACGGATGCGTGCAGCAGGCTCATACTCTCTGAACACAACAGAAAAACGGCTTTAAACGTTCGTATAAAGCATTGCCATCGTTTCCCCGACCAACATTTGGCTTTTTTTTGTCACCTTTTCTAAACGATTACTTAATAATCCTATACCTGATCCTTGTTACCGGCCTGCCGGATGTTTTTGTGTTACCTGGAATTAAAAACGTTCATAGCGACTGCACTAAAGAAGATAAAAGATCTAAGGCGCGATTAATAGTCTATGCCCCGAGTTCATAATCCTTATTTTGCCGGTCCACCGGCAACGCAACCCGATACGTTTTTTGGACGCGAGGACGTTTTACAATTTGTAGATGATGCTTTGTCCTCGTCTATGCAAAATTTGATAGTTTTCTATGGCCAACGGCGTATTGGTAAAACATCTATTTTGCATCAAATTTCGCGTCGCAATAATCAAGAGTATAAGGCCGCTTTTTTCGATTTACAGAGTGGCATTACCAATTCGGCTGCCGATTTGCTGTATGGCCTGGCCCGGGCCATAGCCAGCGAGTTAAAACTCCCCAAACCCAATCGGGCCGATTTTGAGAGCGATCTCGATTTTTTCCACACCGATTTTCTGCCCCAGGTGTACAACCATTTGGATAATAAGCGGTTGCTGTTACTGCTTGATGAGTTTGATGTGTTAAGTTTGAAAACAGAAACCAACGCGCTGGATGCACTGCCGTTTGTTCAAGTTCTTAATCACATTATTCAAGGTAATAATAAACAGATCATTTTTCTGTTTGTGATTGGCCGTCGTTTAAAGGAATTAACCGCCAACCAACTGCAAGTCTTTCGCGGTGCTTTAAGCAAGCAAATCACGTTACTCGATAAAGAGGCAACCTTGCAGCTCATTCGCCAACCGGCGCAAGGGGTGTTGACTTATCAGGATGAAGCTATTGAGCACATTTGGGCGCTAACCGGCGGGCATCCTTACTTTACCCAGTTGTTGTGCCATGAAATCTTTAACCAGGCCCAACGCCGTAACCATTGGCAGGTTATGGTGGCCGATGTTGAAGCCGCGATCACCAATGCGGTTAATGCCGGCCAGAGTGCGTTGGAATGGTTCTGGGACGAGGTTTCGTTGATTGAGCGTTTTACACTTTACACGTTGAGCCAGCCGGAATTTAACGGCAGTGGGGCTTCGCTTGATCAGCTCATCGCTCAACGTAATGCGCGGGGGGTGCAAATTCCCGACTTTGAATTGAGGTCGCTGCCTGATCGATTGGTCGACCGCGAGGTGCTTAAGCGCGATTTAGAGGATCGTTACGGTTTTGCGGTTGAGTTGGTGCGACGCTGGATTGTTCAGGCCCATTCGTTGGAAGAAGTAACCAGCGAACTGGTGCGGTCAGGTGTGGCCGAGCCGGCCAAAGATTTCTTCAAAGCGGGCCAGGCTGCTTATCGAGAAGAAGATTTTACGCTGGCGCTTGAAAACTTTAACCGGGCGTTGAGCATTAACTCTGATTATGTTGAAGCGCGGCTGTGGTTGGCCCGTACCCGCTTAAAAAAGAAAGACCTGTTGGAGGCCATCGACGAGTTTATCTATGTTGAGCGTTTTGGTGGGCAGGTTGCGCGTGAAGCACGGCTGGGGTTGGCCGATGCGCGAGCGCAGTACGGTTTGCAGCTTGAGGCTGATAATAACCTGGCCGACGCCCGCGCCCAATATGAGCAAGCTGTGGATTTGGATCCGCAGCATGCGCTGGCTAACACCCAACTCAGTAAGATTTACATCCGGCAGGCTGAAACCGTGCTGCATGAGGAAAGTGCTGCCGCGGCCGAACCGCTCTATGAGCAAGCGCTGCGCTGCGGCCTCGACACAACTGAGTTGGAGGCACAGATTACCGAACAGCTTGATCAGTACAGCCGCAGCCAGGAAGCTGACAGAAATTGGGAAGAGGCCGAGCAAGCCGGACGTTTGGCCGCCCGCTTAATCTCAACAGCCGATGACAATAGCGAGGCACTGCTGCGTGTTCAATTGGGCCGCGCGCGTTGGCATTTGGACCAGCAAGAGCTTGAGGCTGCCGCCGCTATTTATACATCGCTTTTAGCTGAGGGTGACGCGCCGCGCCAGGTTATTGAAAACGATGTTTTGCGCTACAGCCAACAGCATGAAGAGGAGAACAATTGGGCGCAGGCAGAAGCAACCTTAACGCTGTTGACGGCTCTTTTTCCTGATAATTTTGAAAATCAAAGCCGCCTGATCGATAATCTGTGCCGTCAGGGCGAGTATTATTTGGAGCAGAATGAACTCGATAAGGCTAAAGCAGCTTATCAACGCGCCTTAGCTAATAACCCCGAAAATCACTCGCTGCGTCACCTTATTCGTTCCGGCTTTCAATCACATCGGCAAAAACAGAGCAGCCAAAGCAGTATTGCTGCCCGGTCTGCCATAAAAGAAGCCATGCAAACGTTGGTTGAAATTTTGGGACAAAGCGATATGGAGGCCTGTCGCTGGTTATCTGAGGCGCAAATTGGCCTGGGCGATGCGCTTGTGGCCGAAGATCGGCTGGCCGAGGCACAAACAGCTTACAGCAATGCTATTGATGATATTACCTATGTGTTGCAATTTGCTAAAGAGAAAGATCAGGTATCGTCGCAAGAACGGGCCGTGGTGTGGCTAAAGTTGGCCCACCTTGATCTCAGCCAATCGCACTTTGACGCGGCCATGGAAAACTTTGAACGGGCGCTAACCGACTCGGCGTCAGACCAAGAAATTGTAGATGCTATCAAAAACATCTTTAAGGATTATCGCCGCCAGCAAGAGAAGATACCGCGCTGGAACCAAGTTGAACGGGCCATGGATATGCTCAACCGTCTGTTTCCTGAGGATGAAGATGCTCGCTTTGAAACGGCCCAGGCCCGGGCCGCCCAGGCTGACTGGCATCTAAGCCGGGCCATCCCCGACTTGGAAGCGGCTATTCGGCTGGCCCACAGCGCCCTGCTCGACACCAATTTAACGTATGAAAATAG
>JAGRBY010000788.1 GCA_020433835.1 Anaerolineae bacterium
CGCTGGCGCTGATGGCGATGGTTCCCATTGGGCTTGATGGATGAGAAATTCGCTAAGCTCGAAGGTTTTGGCGGCCAATTGGCGGGCATGCTCCTGCCATTCCGGCTCATCTTCAAACAGATGAAGGTACTCTTGCCGGATCATGGTGGTGCAGGAGCCGCTGGGCAAAACAACGGCATCATACTTGGCAAAGGCCGCAATGGTGCGTTTGGCCATGTGTCGGGCTTCGTCGCGAAAGCCGCTGTTGAAAAAAGGCTGGCCGCAGCAGGTCTGTTCCATTGGGAAATCGACCTCGTAGCCGGCTCGACGTAGCACTTTTACGGTGGAGACGCCCACTTCCGGCATCAGTTGATCAACGGTGCAGGTGACCAGTAAAGCCACCCGTTTTGATAGGTTCATGTCCTCTTCCTTTCTCTTCATTGAAACATGCTTTGTTAGATAAAGTGAACTCAGTTGCCTCTATGCCGGAAAAGCGTGAAACGCAATGTTCCCGTACAAACGGCGCTAGGAACGGGGAGTAAAGATGTTTTTGCGCCTACTCCGTACTCCCTACTTCCTGAGTCGCACCCACCTCTTGGCCCCAGTGCGAGAGGTGTTGGCGAACGACATGGGCGATGGTATCCGTTTGGCCTTCTTGTACCGCCTGAACAATAGCGCGATGTTCAGCGATGAATTGTTCGAGATTGCTTGATTTAGCCAGGGTCGAACGAATGGAAGCAAAAAACATATCCTCGACCGTCTGACCGATTTTTCTAATAAGCGAGTTGTGTGTCGCGTCTAGAATCGAGAGATGAAAATCGAGGTCATAACGGGCCAGTTGATTGGGATCGAGTTCGGGCAAGCGCGCGTAACGAGCAAACGCTTCTTCGGCCTCAAGAATGTGCGGCCAATCTTCGGCTGTTGCTTTGTGAGCAGCCAACTGGTAACCGCCGATTTCAAGCAGAGCGCGTAGTTCGAGCAGCTCTGTACCGGAGCCGGTTTCCAGCAGCAGAGCAAAAATGAGCGGGTTCAAGGCGCTGGCGGTTGGTTTATCGGCAATGTAGGTGCCGTCGCCCTGCTGAATTTTGACCACGCCCAAGGCCCGCAGCATCTTCATCGCTTCACGAATGGAGCCGCGCCCGACGCCCATTTGCTCACACAGTTCGGCTTCAGACGGCAAACGCTGGCCCGGCTTCAAATCGCCATGAAGAATGGCCTCTTTAAAGGTGTTGATAATATCTTCTACGGCGTTGGGCCGCTTGAGCGTGCCAAAGGTCATACGGTGACCACCTTTTTTTTACTACTGGGTGCAAACATCATACGTATGATGTATGATGTTTAACAGTGTATCCTAACTTTTAAGGGATGTCAAGAATGATTTTTCTTCGATTTAGGAACTAGTTCGTTCGCTGGGAAAGATTTTGCCGGGATTAAGAATAAGGTTAGGGTCGAGCGTTTGTTTGATGCTGCGCATAACGTCTAAGGCCGGGCCGTGTTCCTGGCGCATATAGCCGATTTTGCCGATGCCGACGCCATGCTCGCCGGTTGCCGTGCCGCCGAGTGCCAGCGCCCGTTGAATGAGTTCTTTGTGAAACGCCACGGCCCGCCCGTAATTGCTGTCGTCGTAGGGTAGTAGAACGTGCATATTGCCGTCGCCGGCATGACCGAGCATATGGCCGGCGACATTATGTTTAATCAAGCTCTGTTCAATTTGGGCCACGATGGCTGGATAATAGCTAATAGGAATAGCTGCATCAAGGGTTAACAGTTTTTTGTCGGCATAGTATTCCTGCGCGTAGTCGTAAGCGTGGTGGCGACCGTACCACAACTTTTTACGCTCAGCCGGATCGGTGGTAGCGGTGAAGGTGCGTGCGCCGAGTTCGGTGCAGATCTGTTTTACTTTCTCCAGGCCGAGATTCAATGCAGTTTCGTGGGTCGTGTGAAATTCCATAAAGAGAGTGTGGTTGTGATCGAGACTGAGGCCGCCCACGGCGTTAATCATGGCGATGGTTTTGGCATCGATAAATTCCAAAGCCGCCGGATCGAGGCCACCGCCTTTGATCTTAACCACCGCTTGCACCGCCGCCCCCACCGCATCGAATGAAGCCACGACCGCGCTGACATATTTCGGCAACGGCAGCAGCTTTAATGTGGCTTCGGTGATGATGCCCAGCGTGCCCTCGCTGCCCACGAAGAGATGCAGCAAATCGTAGCCCGACGACTGCTTGATGGAGCGGGAGCCGACCTGAATGATTCGACCGTCGGCTAGCGCAACCTGACAGCGCAGGACGTTATCTTTACAAGCGCCATACTTGACCGCTTTCGGCCCGGCGGCGTTGTTGGCGAGCATTCCGCCGATGGTGGCATCACCGCCGGGATCGGGCGGGAAGAAAAGGCCAAGCGGTTCCAACTCCTGGTTAAGCTCTTTGTACTTTTTACCGGCTTCGACCGTCACTTGGAGATCATCGGCGTAAACCTGGATAACGGCGTTCATCTTTTCTGTGGAGAGCAAAATGCCGCCAAAAAGTGGAATTGGGTTGCCTTCAACGGAGGTGCCGGCTCCCCAGGCGGTGACGGGAAGGGCGTGTTCATTGGCAAACTTGAGAACCGCAGCGACCTGATCCGCCGTTTGGGGCCAAACCACAACATCGCTTAAGTGAGGCTCATGACTGGAGACATCGAAGGCGCGTTGGCTGCGGTCGGCTTCGGCGGTGCTAAGATTATCAGGGCCGACGATGGTCGCCAGTGTGTCGAGTAGAGCCGTGGTTAGAGGTTGGTATTCGTTCTTCATTGAAGGTTCTCCTAACGCAAACAGTGCGTTTTGTTTATGCGTTATGCAATTCAAAAGTGACAGTTATTTTTATTTGTGTTATTGTTAATGGAAGCGTGAGTATAGCACACTCACCGACAGCGTGCCAAACCAATTTTTGAGAGACGTTGTCCTGTTTTCTTACTTGACCTCGGCGAAAATGTAAAAGGCGTAATTGCTATTTTTGCGCATCTTACCTGCCGTCGATATAATGGAACTAATAAAAATATACCCTTTTGATAAAGGTGCCCGCAGCCCCGGATGGCGCGGGCAGTAACGGCGAAGCCGGTGCAAGTCCGGCGCTGTCCCGCAACTGTAAGGTTGGGTTGGATGTTGCAGAGGAAAAAAGATTGATGCATCATGGTCATCTCTCCTTCTGATTATCAACCTCTATACCCACCAAGCCAGGTCGCCCACCTTTGTTAGCTTTACACAACCTCGTGGAAGGGGGTGGAAGTTAGACACTGACCACAGTGGATTTTCTACCCGACCTTAATAGATGAGGTCGGGTTTTTTTATGGTTCTTTTGTAGATTTACGCATTGTAAAGGGAGAATGATT
>JAGRBY010000789.1 GCA_020433835.1 Anaerolineae bacterium
AAAGTTATATGGTTAAGATCAGGGCTTTACGGCGATGAAACGGACGGGCATATTGATAACATAGCTGCCTTTACTTCTAAAGGCGTAGTCACAGCACTCGGCTGCAAAGATAAAGATGATTATAATTACGAAATTCTAAGAGAAAATATTTCGATTCTTGAACACGAAACGGACGCACATGGTAAAAATCTATCAATTCATGTCATCGAACAGCCTGACCCAATTTTTGAAAATGAAAGGCGACTTACAGCCTCTTATATAAATTTTTATTTCGTAAATGGTGGACTGATTTTTCCCATTTTTAATCAGAAAAAGGATAAGATAGCATTAGATGCAATAAAAAAAATAGTCGAAAATCGTAAAATTATCCCAATCCGTTCTGACAGGTTAATTCTTGGCGGAGGTGGGATTCATTGTATGACACAACAGTGGCCAATATAAAAATATGGATACAACACAGTCTAGAATATTTATAGCCTTATTAGGAATGTTTTTGACTTTATTTGTTACATTATTATTTAGAATAATACCCGCTGATAACCAACTTATTGTTGCGATATTAGTTATTTCAACTATCGCATGTTCATGTGCTGCAACAGCTTATATGTACAGGATAACTACGCACAACAAAATTGATGAAAAATTTAAATTAATGGAAGAAAAGGAAACCAGAATAATTAATAACTTAGAAACACTCATTGAAAAAGGTCAAAATTTAATATTAAATTTTGAAAAACGCCTCTTTTCAACAGAGATAGAGACTGATTTACTTGAAGAATCATCCGAAGAGGTATGGGTATTAACTTTAGATTTCTACTGGGATTTAAGTAATACAAAATACTCCTCTAAAGTAGAGGATTTGTTATTAAATAAGAATCACAGATATTGGTGGATTTATCCAAAGTATCTCCAAAGTCAAGCGGATATCCTAAAATCTAAATTACGATCCAAAGGTGCAGACGAAAAGAAAGTTCACTTTTCTTCGATTGAAGAAAACATTGCTTCCTATTTCCCACACGATATAGTCGTTTATTTTAGTAAAAAAGATATTAAAAGAGACCCTATCATATTAATATGCGATGTTAATGGTAAAAAAAGGGATTCTCCTCAAGACTCTTTAGATTTACCTATTAAAGACCCTATTATAACCCAACGATATATGCAGCTATTTATCAATCTGGTAGACTCTAATGTTCCAAATTGGATGCAAACCTCTTAACCATCTAAAATCCTTAATATGGGCTTATAGTTTTTCCAATAGCTATCCCAGCATAGACAATATTGGGATAGCTATTGGAAAAACTATAGACAGTTCCATTCAAAATGGATTCACCAAAAATATGGGAATCACAATCGGCAAGACTATACAACCCCAATATGCTTTTCTCTACTTCACCTCTACATTTACATTAACAACAATCTCCTGTAGCGCAGGTCTCCCCCAACAGGCGGTTAAGTCATTGCCGGCATCGGCGTTCGCGCCCTGAAGGGCGCTCACAGCTCTTTGCTGAATGCCTCCGGCGGGGATATTTAAGCCGAAATGATGGTAACGACGCTCTGGGGGCGTTTTTTGTTTTTCAGGTAGGCAGGCCAGCCCTATCCTGTTTTAAATCGCTCTACGGCCATCCTACGGCCTTCTAGGGGCATTTTATTCTTGGTTGCTATCCTTTGATCCATCGCCCTTCTGCCAAACCGTCTTTTAGCGGGCTTGCGATTGTTGCGTGGTTTGTTCGTGGTTGCGAACCTACGGTTTCTTTTTCCTATTGCCCTGCTTGGTTTTTTTACCACGCGCATCATTTCGGCCTAAATATCCCGAGGGGTTCAAGGGGAGCGCTGCTCCCCTTGTCAGAAACGCTTGTGAGCGCCTTTAGGCGCGAACTCCTTTGACACCTCTCTCGGTTCGTTTTGCAGGTGCGAAAAGTTATCCACAAAATGGATTGCTCACGACTACAGGTGTTTTAAATACAGGAAGTGTATAGGGTAACTACAGGGGGAGCGAAAAATTTATTAAAATTAAATACTTACATGCTGTTTTGGTGACCAATTCTTCGCAAATCGGTGACCAATTCTTCGCAAATCGGTGACCAATTCTTCGCAAAACAAGGGGGTCTCAGTGACCAATTCTTCGCAAAGTGGCGAAAAAATAAGCAGCGTTTTCTGCCAAATAAGCTATGTTATCCACAGGCACGCGGGGGGTAACCATGAACCAGAAGCACATAGATGATTTGGTTAAAAGCGTCCTTGCTATCGAAGCCGAAGAGGCGAAGGAGGCCGGAACGCTCGGCTACATGGCGCGCGTGCTGACGCAAGCCACCTTTCCTCACCGTGCGCCATCGAGCCTTCAATTTACGCGCCGCAACGGCGCTTTTGAGCTTTCCATCACCGCCCTTAGTCCCGCAGGACTGCCCTACGGGTCAATTCCACGATTGTTGTTGTCGTGGATGACCACAGAAGCCGTGCGCACACAACAGCCAGACTTGGAACTTGGACCTACCCTGTCGGCCTTCATGGCAGAACTTGGCCTTACACGATGTGGCGGTAAGAAAGGCGACATCACCCGACTTCGCAATCAAATGATGCGTTTGTTCTGCTCCGCCGTGTCTTGTCGCTACGACGACGAAAACCACGATCAAGGCGTTAACTTTAACATCGCCAACAAATACGATCTGTGGTGGAGTCCGAAATCGCCCAATCAACTTCCGCTGTGGAAATCCACCGTCACATTAGGGCAAGATTTTTTCAATCACATCATCGAAAGGCCCGTGCCGGTCGATTTGCGGGCTTTGAAGGCGCTCAAGCGCTCGCCGCTCGCGCTGGATATTTATTGCTGGCTGACGTATCGCATGTCTTATCTGCGCAGAGAAACCGAAATTCCGTGGGCGGCGCTGCAACTGCAATTTGGCTCGGACTACGAACGGATCATCGACTTCAAAAGATGTTTTCTGAAGCAACTGAAATTTGCGCAACAAGTCTATGACCAAGCCAAGGTTGAAGAAGGAAAGCGCGGCCTGATCTTGAAACCCAGCCCGCCGCACATCGCGCTTCAAGCAAAATCCTTGCGAGTTCCGAAGGCGCCAGCCCCTCCGGCGCTACCTTCCCCATACCCTGCCCCGACTTCGCCATCCATCCTGCTGAAACCCGCGACCTACGAGAAAGCCCGGCAAGCCGCGCCCGGCTTCGACGTGTACGCGCTGGAACAGGACTGGCGGGAGTGGATCGCCCAGAAAGGCGAACAGCCGAAAAACCCCGACAGCGCTTTCATCGGTTTCTGTCGCCAGAAAGCACGTCCGAAAACAGTCGGGCCATGACTGGGCCAACCTACACCTGATCGTGATTAATCCAA
>JAGRBY010000078.1 GCA_020433835.1 Anaerolineae bacterium
GCTGCTGCACGCTGGTCCGTCCAGGCATAAAGCTGCAACAGTCGATAATGGGGCATATCATTTAAGGGATCAAGCGCCGACCAGCGTCGAATGTAGAGGATGGCCGCTTCAAAATCACCGGCAGCAATAAAATAGTCGCCCAGCTTCTCTAACACATCGGCAAATTTGTGGCGAAAATTTTCTGTTTCCAAATATTGCCATTCATCAAAAGCGGGGCTGTCCGACAGGCTAAAGCCGGTCAGGAAGTCATCGCGGTGTAAATTGACCACATTCGTCAACAACGGCACACAGTCAGCACAAGCCTGATCGACAGGATGGCGATGCGTTTGGCAGGCGACCAATGCGGCTTGAAAGGCGTGAACATCAACCCAGATGTCAGGGCCGGTATGCAGCGCCAGCGTTTCATCTTCCGTTTCTATCCAGGTTTCGCCCAATGCATTATTGAGTTCCCACAGGGTTTGACGCAAGTTGGCCCGGGCGCGATTGCGCGTTGCTTCCGGCCAAAACAGCGTCGCCAGAGCGTCGCGATTATGACTCTGGCGGGTAACGGCCAAATAAGCCAGCAAGGCAACAGCTTTGCGGCGATTGATTTTGACGATTTCGCCATCAATCGCAACCTGAGGCGGCCCCAAAATTTGTAGTGTCAACTTTGTCACACATATTCTCCTATTCGGGAGATTGTAATTGAAGTTTATTAGAAAATCAAAGGGAGTTGTGGGTGTACGTGTTTGCATTCTACCCCTTTGCTGCTTATGTCAGAACAGCTAATCATGCAGCTAGAGTAGAAACTCTACAAGGGTTTTCCTTCGGTTTGTGGTCTGGCGAGATGAACTAGTTATATCATCAGTAAAAAAACTACTCACATGTTGAGCATAAATACAACATTTGGTGGTTGAAATCAGGTAAAGAGCAAGCTATCATGTAAAGCGAGGAGTAGTCGCTTATACTTATTCTTGAACAATTACGATGGTTCTGTGGCCGTGTTGCATCACGATACCGACTTTGTAGCTAGATTCCCGAGTTTAGGCGACACTCGGGAACTTTGTTTTGGAGAGGATGAATGAACATCAAATCGCATCTCGATAATCTCACCCGTAGCTCAACAACCTACAACATTATGTTGGTAATGGTGATTGTGCTTTGGATCATCACCTTGATCGTTGTTGGTCGCTTTCTCTTTCTCTTTATTGAACAATCCAGCCAGGCCCAACTTCCCCCCGCAGAACAGCCCATCGCCTCGATTGTGGTCGAACCGGCAGTCGGTATCGTTGGTGGCTCGATGACTGTACGCGGCTCAAACTGGCCGACCAACAGAGCTGTGCTGCTGTACCTCACCGCCCCGGACGAAGATACTATCCCGGCCTACGCTGTAACAGAGACCACCACTGACGCCAACGGCAATTTTGCGGCTCCGTTTGTGCTGCTGCCCGAAACCCGCTGGGCCAATCAAAAATCGGCCACGATCATTGCTCACATGAAAGATGGCCAAGAGGTCGCTCAGGCCCGTTTCACCATCTTGACCTGGCAGAATGAGCAAACCGCCACGTCACAGCCGGTTATGGCTACTCCATCGACTCCTTCACCGGCGGCTGTGGTTGAGCCGTCGGCTACCGCACCACTCCCGACCAGTGTTGTTGCACCAACGCCCACATCACCAATTGCTCCCACCGCAACGGCCACGTCCGGCCCGGTTCAGGCCCGGCTTACCAGCAACGCGAATTTGAATGTTCGACAAGGGCCAGGAGCAATATATGCTATCATCGGCCTTTTGCTGCCGGGTCAAACGGCCAACGTGATGGCTGTCAGCCCTGATGGCGGCTGGTGGCAAATTGAATTCCCGGCAACCGACAGCACCGGCTGGGTATCGAACAGCTATGTAACGGTTGAATATGCGGACGACGTGCCCATAGCATACGTACCGCCGCTGTCCGCCGCAGCCACACCAACGGCTACCCGACCGGCGACCACCGCACCCACCGCCACAGCAACATCGACCCCACAGGTCTTTAGCGACTGGCGTGGCGCATACTTCAACAATCGTGACCTATCCGGCCAGCCGGTCGTCGTTCGCAACGATGTCAACATTGATTTTAATTGGGGCGGCGCATCGCCCGCAGCGGGTATCCCGGCCGAGAACTTCTCGGTGCGTTGGACTCGTAATTTGCATTTCGATGAAGGGACCTACCGCTTCCACGCGACAGTCGACGATGGTATTCGCCTTTATATTGATGATAGCTTGGTCATCGACAATTGGTATGACAGCAGTACGCACGAAGTAAGGGGCGAGCGGTGGCTAGGCTGGGGTACGCACAGCTTGCGCATCGAATATTACGATCACACCGGCAATGCCGTTATTCATACCTGGTGGGAAAAAATTTCGACATCATCACCTGATAAAGATGAGCCAAAAGCGAAATTCAGCGCTGACGATAAGAATGGGGCGGTTCCCTTTAAGGTCAAATTCGAAAACGACTCTAACGGTGATTATGACTCCTGCAAGTGGGACTTTGGCGACGGCGATACCAGCAGCAGTTGTAGCGACCGGAAGCACACCTATGATGAACCGGGCCAATATACGGTTAAGCTACGTGTTCGCGGTCCCGACGGCGAAGATACCACCAAAAAATCGGATTATATCACTGTCCGGCCTGTAGCCAAGTTCAGCAGCAGTCCCGTCAGTGGCCAACCGCTGCGCATCAAATTTACCAATCAATCGGAATTTTACGAAAAGTCTGAATGGGATTTTGGCGACGGCAAAACCGGCACCGCCGATAACCCGACCCACACCTACGCTACAGCCGGCACTTATACTGTCAAACTGCGCGTTAAAGATGAAGGTGTCTGGAGCAACAGCACTAGCCGCACCGTTGTTGTCGCCAATGACAATCCCCCCCAAGCTGGTTTTACCGCCGAACCCACCCGTGGTTTTGCACCGTTGACCGTCAACTTCAGTAACACCTCAACCGGCAATTACACAAGCTGCCAGTGGAGTTTTGGCGATGGTTCCAGTGCAACAACCTGTGGTAATCCGACGCATACCTACAACACCACCGGCACATACAGCGTTCAACTAACGGTTAGCGGTCCCGGCGGCAGCAATGTAGCCAACCAGATCAACCTGATTCAGGTGGGGATAGAAAATCAAGCCAACTTCAGCGCCAGCCCCACCAGTGGCTCGGTGCCGCTGGAAGTATCGTTTACCAACTTATCAACAGGCGATTATGATAGTTGTATCTGGCTGGTAGACGAAGGCTATGCCCGCGTGGGCTGTGATGATTTCACCTACGTCTACACCGAGAGCGGCAGCAAAACCGTCATCCTGACCATTAATGGCCCTGGTGGTCGAGACGAGTTCGCCCAATTCGATCTTATATCGGTTGCAGCCGCTTTGGCTCCGGCCAATCCAACAGCCGCGCCCAAAAACAAACCTTCAGCTACGCCCGCACCTTCGGCTACTCCCACGCTAGAACCTCCAACTTTAACACCTGAACCATCACCCCAGGCAACGCCGACCGCAAAACCGACAACCTCGACACCGGAACCGCCGTCCCCAACACCCGAACCGCATACATCCGAACCGGCAACGTCGACAGCACTACCGCCCACATCCACACCCGAACCGCCTACGGCAACGGCTGAACCACCAACATCAACACCGGAACCGCCAACATCCACGCCGGAAACACCGACGCCGACACCCGTGCCGCCTACTCCTACGCCGGAACCGCCGACGCCAACATCTGTACCCGCCACATCTACACCTAAACCACCGACACCTACGCCTGAGCCACCAACGCCAACACCCGTGCCGCCAACACCAAAGCCTAAACCACCAACGCCGACACCCGTGCCGCCGACACTAGCGCCCCAACCAGCTGCTTCGACACCTGTGCCGGCGACACCAACACCTAAATCGTCAAAATCAAAGCCTAAGTCGCAAAGGATCAAACAAAAAGCTCAACCTTCGGTTTCTCCGCCGATTACAATTACGACGACGTTGACGCCTACCACACCCCAGCAGTCTCCCGGAGCAGCTAACCGAACTGCGCGATAGGATGCCATTGTTCTAACTCTGTACGGAAGGGTTCCAAATTGGGGGGGCGATAGTCGGATTGCTGCTGCCAACGCCGTTTGGCACTGATATGAATATCTTCAAAACTCCCAACCATCTCACGCACAGTCCGCCCCCCGATTTCAAACATGAAGGGGATATCATCGGGAATGGCCGTGGTAAAATCGGGATCAAGCCCACCGGCCATGTCATCGAACGAAAATGACAGTCCTAGATTCCATTCCTGGATGGTTTCTATCATCCACAACAGCGATACATCGGATAGGCGGCGGCGGTGATAACTACCGCCGCCAACGCTCATGTGGTCGCCCGGAAACCAGACTTGTCGCAGCCGCTGCCGGGGGTGATCCGGCAGCCGTTCCATGGGGGTCACCACAAAATTGCGGTGACGCTCGTCGATGGCCACCGCGTGGAGAGCATTCTCAACGAGCGGGCTGAGGGTGGTATTATGAAAGCGATACTTTCGATTGGCCCAGCGATCAAACGGCAGCCAGGGAATAACCTCCGGCACACCCAGGCGGCCAACCGTATCCCAACAAGCTAACAAGGTAATGGGCACGGACAAGGTCTTATATTTCTTTCGGAACTCGGCAATGGTCTCCGGGTTTTTCTTGACCTCGCGGTATAGTTGATACGCCTGACCAACATGTTGAATGTACTTACGCGGCAGCAGACCGGCGTAATGGATCAGCCCGACCAAACTGCGCACCGTATACGCTCCCCGACTGAAACCAAAGCAGTAGATCTCATCGCCGGGCGCGTAGTTGAGGCACAAAAACTGGTAGGCTTCATGGATATTGGTTTCCAGCCCCCAACCAAAAACCCCACTAAGGAAGAAACCAGACCCTACCCCGGCATCGTAATAGACTATCTGGGCGACACCCGCTTCATCACGATGTTGGGTAGCTTGCGCAATTTTCACGACGTTGGTTGGATATGACTCCAAGTTTTGAAAACTGCCGTCGCAGCACAGCACCAGCCGTTTCATGTGTTCCTCTCCTCGAAAATAAAACCCGGAGCGTCAAAGTTTACTTTGACCCCAACGTGAAAGACAAAGCAAGCTTTGTCGCTCCAATAGATTTCTGGTGTTGGCTTAAAATCAGCTTTCCAGCGACTTGGGGGCGCGAGCGGCAGCGAAAGCCAGCTCGCTTAAGCCGGGATGGGCCGCAAACAGTGAAGCTATGTCAGCCAGCTTCGCCTTCAAACCGATGCCCAACGCCACGGCAGCCAGTGTATCGGTGGCGTGATCACCCACAGCCCCGGCTCCCAGGACGGTTCCGTCATCGGCATCGACCACAAGCTTGACAAAGCCGGTTGTCTCACCCATCAACATTGCCTTCATGTTCGCCCCATAATCCAGCCGCCGAACTATAACCGATCGGCCTGTGTCGCAGGCCTGGGTTTCGCTTAACCCTACTTGAGCTATCTGCGGCTTGGTATACACCGCCTCTACGATTGTCTCGGACCGGTAAGGCTCCACCGCAGCCCCGGCAGCGTGCCGTCCGGCAATCCAGCCCTGGGCCATTGCTTTGTTGGCTGTCATGGGCATACCGCTGACATCGCCGGCGGCGTAAATATGCGCCACCGCGCTGCGGCCATAGCCATCTACTGTAATACCACGGCGCGGATCTTCGGTCAGTCCGGCCGCGGCCAGGTTCAAGCCGGTCACATCAGGTCGCCGACCGATGGCAATAAAAGCCATAGCGGCGGTAAAAGTTTGTCCATCCTGCAAAGTTACCGTCACGCCGTTATCATCCGCCATCGCTGCTGCGGCGGCAACACCTGCGTGGCAAACGACATTACGGGCTACAAGCTCTTCCACAAAAACATCGACCACCTCGCGTTCAAACGGCGGCAGCACGCCAAACTGATCGACCAACCAGGTGACTTCAACACCGAGACCGTTAAAGGCATAAGCAAACTCGGTACCGGTCACGCCACCCCCTATCACAATGATACCTTTCGGCAAATACGCTAACTTCCCTATAAAACGGGGAGCAATAATCCGCTCGCCATCCGGTTTGAGGCGAGGTGGAAAGATCGGCACAGAGCCGCTGGCGATAATAAATGCGTCGGCTTCCAGATCGACAGGTGAACCTTCAGCCGGGGTAACTTGCAAAAGACGATCGTTTTGAAAAGTCGCCTGGCCGTTGAGAAATTGCACACCGTGTTGGGCCAAGTCGGACGTGTGGCGGTCGCTCCAAGTCTGGCTCAGGGTACGGATGCGCTGCACCAGAGCGGCACTATCTGGCGCTTGATCACCCTGGGATAGACCCAATTTTCGAAAATGTCGGGCCAGTTCCAGGCTATCGGCGGCGGTCAGTATCACTTTACTGGGCAGCAAACTATGCCAGCCGGCCCGCCCACCCGGCGGCTCGGCACCAATAAGGGTTACCGTGGCTCCGGCATCGGCAGCGGCTTGGGCCGCCATTATACCAGCCGGGCCTGAACCAATTACAGCTATATGCGTTGTCATTTCTTTCTCCTTAATCATTGTAGGGGGCAGCCATCATGGCTAATCTTGTTCTCCTGTGACTGTCACCAGATTAAAAGCACTTGGCTTTCTAACCCGGATTGTAACACATTTAGCCCCACGCATCCAGACCGAGCGGCCTCGTTTTTATCGATGAGTCTACTAATGCTATACACTTATCAGAATGGGAGTAAGGGTCAACGCGGCTGTAGTGACTGCAACTTTTGCTCCAGCCGACCGGCGATCCAATCGGGGGCGACGCCGCTGTAGCTGATATAGAGCAGCCGCCGGGCGCGGGTCATCCCCACGTATAGCAGCTTCCGCTCCTGATCGAGCAGCTCTTGAAACTCACGGCTGTCTACGGCAACGGGATCATCAACGGTAAAGGCGTCGAGACCACAGATAAAAACAACCTCGAACTCTAGCCCTTTGGCGCTGTGGAAAGTGCAGATTTTGACCGTGGGCCGGTCGATATCGAGTTGACCTTTAATGACGGTACAGGCGATGCCCCGATACTCCAGTTGGCGGGCTAAAGTGTCGATGTTGCTGCGTCGGCGCTGAAGGATGACAATATCTTTGGGTAGGTAGCCTTGTTGCAGCAACGAGAGAATCTCGCCGGCAATTCCGGTTGCCTCTTGTTCCGGTGACGCAAATGACAACAAAATCGGCAAAGGGCCGTGCCGAAATTCATCGTAATTCTGCTCCGGCTCCAGCAGGCCATCGCCCGCGCTCTTAAGATCGGCGGCTAAGGTCTGGCTGTCGCGGATAGCTTCCAGGGCAACGTCGATGATCTCACGGGTGCTGCGGTACGAGCGTTGCAGAACGTAGCTATTTTGGGCGGTGATGCCCAGCCCCAACTCTTTCCAGGTGAAATCGCGCCCGTAAATCTTTTGTGCGCCATCGCCGGCAATAAACACCATGGCGGTTTCGGGTTTGACCATACGAAACGCCACCCGAAACCAGGCCGGGGCAAAATCTTGGGCCTCGTCGATGAGCACGGCATGGTATCTGGCCCGGTCGATGTGGCCGTCATCCATTGCTTGCAGCACCATCACCGGCAAATCGGCCCAATCGCACAGTTTGTGACGAGCCAGATGCTCTTGGTAACGGGTAAACAGCTCAAAGATGATGCCCCGCTTCTCCTGTTCATTGCCACCAAGCCTACGGCCTCGACCCGTGCGCTTGACGGCCTGCGGATTGGGGTAGTTGGGCCACTCGCGATAGTCAAGGCGCTCCTTTATCCAGTTGAATTCTTCAACCAAGAACGTTGGCTCAAAATCGGTTATCTCAGCTTCACGCAGCAGGCGGGTAATAAGACCGCGCTGGCTGGTCTCGCTTTGCGGTTGGCGAAACAGCCCGTGCTCAACCAGCAGCGCCCGGCACCATTTGTGGAAGTTGACAATCTCGACGCGAGCCGGGTCGCCGCCAATGCGGCTAAAAATTTGGGTTAGATATTCACGCAGTGACGTGTTGTAGGTTAAAACCAGCACCCGCCAGTTGAGGTTTTGCTCGCTGATGAATTTGGCCCGAAACAACAGGATCAACGTTTTGCCGCTGCCGACCACGCCACGTATGAGTTTGGCCTGAGGTTTGCGGGTTAGCAGTTGGGCGTGATCGGGCAGATAGGTATCAATTTGGGCAATGCCGATTTGTTCGGCGTCGAGGGTAAACAGCCGACCTTGGGTGTAAGGAATGCGCGTTTCGGGGTAGAGCATCCATTTAAGCGTATCGAGTTGCTCGGTGGATAGGTGCGTTGGAAAGATGACGATCCGTTTCAGCGCCATCGGCAGTGTCTCAACCAAGTCATCGCGCAGCAGCAGCGTAGCTTCGTTAACCATCTGGGGCAACTGCAATTCCGACGCGGCCCAATCGCTGCGGTTAATGTGGGGAAAAGCGACCATCGTACTGATCGGCACGGCCAGTTTGCCCTGATAGCGGCCGTTGGTTTGCAGCAGACTCTCGTATTTGTCGGGATCAGTGCGCCGGTAGCGTTCAAGCTGTTGGTTGAGCATACGGAAGTGGCGTTCCACTTGCTGTTGCGGGTTGGTGCGAGTTTCCGTAGTGCTGCCGTTGACAAGCTCGAAGTGGTCACGGTTGGCGCTGTGAATGTAATCGAGGCTCCAGTCTTTCACCTCGATGATAACCAGGCCGATATTGTGACCGAGCACCACAAAATCGGGCCGGGCGCTTTGCTCACGACCAAAAAGGGTTGGCTCGAACCAGACAAAGTAGTCATCAGGCAGGTAGCGTTTGAGGGCGTTAAAGACAAGCCGTTCACCCGGCTGGCAGCCGTCGGGAGCGTGAGGGTAGTTCATTTGAGCCATCGGTGGTTCCTTTATTGGTAATGGATTACTCTCTCAATTTTATCATATCTCTGACGCCGCTACAATGAGGAACCCCTTCTTATTTCTAGGATAAAGACCTGATTTTTGGCCTTACAGGATGTGATTGTCTATAGTATATGTAGGGAAAAGCGTTAGGGCTGCAGACCGAACTACCGGACATGCGCAGGTACAGCCTCCCTACCCGGTGCAGCAAAGCTGCGGCCGCTAACAGAAGCCATTTACCATAAAACCGTCACAGCGAGCCGGAGGCGCAGCGTACTCCTTTGGACGTGGAGGCGGTTTTGCTTTTTTAAAGTTCGCTGTGACAGATCTACTGCCATACGGAGAGGAACATTATGTTAGGTATTTTAAGTTGGATTATCATGGGTCTTATTATCGGCGCACTGGCTAAATTTGCCATGCCGGGGCGTGATCCAGGTGGCTGTATTGTCACCATTTTGCTGGGAGTCGCCGGCGCGTTTGTAGGTGGCTTTCTCGCTAATTTGTTGGGATTTGGCAGTTTTGATGCCTTTAGCCCCGTAGGAATTGGCCTCAGCGTTGTTGGTGCCATGGTACTCTTAGTCATTTATCGAATGTTGGTCGGACGGTAATCACCAGCTGATCATCGCACTGGCACTTGAGAGCAGGCCGTAAACCTATCATCATTTTCATTACTTTACAGGACTTACGCAAAAGTCAGGTGACAGTCACTTGGATGCCCTAAATCGACCTATTTGGGCTAATCCAACGTTGATTTATGATCCATAAGTGACTGTCACCTTTAACACTGCGTAAGTTCTACTCTATAAACGACAACAGCCCAGGGTAAGGTTACCCTGGGCTGTTGTGCTAGATCCTCCAGTTGCGGTTGAATCACTTTAGACTTTCAATTCTGCCTTGAAAATCACCCCTCACCCCCAACCCCTCTCCCTAAGGGAGAGGGGAGTCGCGTTAGCGACGGGGTGAGGGCTAAAAGATTTTCATTGTCGTTGTCGTCTCAACTGAGACTGTTGGACTATTTGTGGTCAAGCCCCAAGCGCTCGTGCTCGGTTCTCATACACTTATTGGAAACGACCTTGAGGCCGGCTTCCATGGCCTTGCGCTCCGGTTGTTCATCGATCGACACCACGCCGAGCTGCGCCCATACGACCTTCGCGCCGACGGCAATGGCATCGTCAACAACTTCACCTAAGAATTCCGGCGTGCGAAAGACATCGACAATATCAATGGGTTCGGGCACATCCTTGAGAGAAGGGTAACTCTTGTCGCCATCGACCGCATCAATGTTGGGGTTGACGGGATAGACGGTGTAGCCCTGCTCTTTCAGGTATTGGGCTACCTGATAGCTGGTGTAGTAATGATCGTTCGATTCGCCGACCATGGCGATAACCTGCGACTCGGTCAATATATCGCGCAGATCGGCATCGCTTACTGAAAAATCTAGCATTGTGGTTAGACCTCCATTGGGTGGGGATTACTTTTTCTTTTTAAAGGCCGACCGCACCTTTTGCATGGTGGTCGCTACAAAGCCGCCGAAACGTTCTTCTTGCCAGGGGTCGCCGTGGTTGTGGTAGCCGTACTGCTCCCAAAAGCCGGGTTCGTCTTCGGCTATAAATTCCAGACCGCGCACCCATTTGGCACTCTTCCATAAATAGAGTTGCGGCACCAGCAGCCGCACCGGATACCCGTGTTCGGGGGCCAGCGGCTCGCCTTCGTATTTCAGCACGAACATGGCGTCGTCGGCCATGAATTCATCGACCGGCAGGTTGGTGCTATAGCCGGGGTCGGCGTGGACCATCACATAGTTGGCGTCGGATGTGAGTTCAACGTGCTTCATCACCTCGGCGACGGGGATGCCTTCGAAAGTGTTGTCGAACTTACTCCAGCGCGTAACGCAGTGCATGTCCGACACCTGCTCGACCATCGGCAAGCTGCTAAACTCCGCCCAGCTAAACTGCTTGGGCTGTTTGACCTCACCCCGAATGAAAAAGTCCCAGGTGGCGGGGTTGAACTGCGGAATATTACCCACGTGCAGCACCGGCCATTTTTGGGTGAGCACCTGACCGGGCGGCAGTCTGTTTTCCTGCGCCAGGGCCTTTTCTGCTTCTTTTCGATTGAAAGCCATCGTATCGAGTCCTTTCTAAATGCTATCGATTTGGCTGAGAATACGCTGCTGACTTCTGTGGGTTAACCGGCCTCTTGTCCGAACTCCATCAGCACGCTGTAGGTAACGGTTTTGAAAATGCAAGCGGGATTGCCGCAGACCACGGCTTTCATCGTGACAACTTCGCCTCCGCAAAAGGGGCATTGGTCATCCTCTACCTCAGACACCCACTGGCGATAAACGTCGACGTTATCCATGCATAAGATATCCAGTTCATTAGGCTGCATAGCCTGCTGCCACATTTCTAATGTACTCATGACTTTATCCTTTCTCCGTCATTGAATGAGGATTTTAACACCGTTACCACTTCAAAACCGGCACCGGATTTAACGGATGCCCGGAAAACCAGCCCAGTTCCAACTGTACCAGTCGCTTATGAAAGCCGGCGTTGGGAAAATGGCGTTTGACGCTTTTAATGTAGGAACGAGGCAAGCCGCAGGTTACAAGGCCCAGCGAGAAATCGACCAGATCGCCTTGCCGGAACACCTCAACCAGCGGGTAGCGTTCATCCCGATACTTTCTGAGTTTGTGGTGTTCGTCAATCATCAGTTTGATCTCAGGAATCCAGGCGGCAAGGTTATTCTCTTCTAAGTAGGCGCTGGCCTGAGCTATCGAGGGCGGCAGGTAGTCGAAGGTGTGGCCGGTCCAAATTCCCAGGTCGTGAAAACAGCCGGCGATGATAATCCTTTCCCGCTTTTCCGACGTGCAGTCGTGTAAGGCCAAGCAGAAATTGATCATCCGGTAGACATGGTTTTTGTAGCCCGTATAATCGGGCCTAATATTTCTTCTACGCGCGAAATGTGTTCTTCGATATTCATATTTTGCCCTACTCAAAAAAATGAATTGCGCCGGGCACGCCGGTACAGCATATCTTGCCGATCGGGGACGGGCGGCTGCGGATAAGCCATCATCATCAGGCGGGTTACGACCAGCCCAAATATGAAACCGCCAATATGGGCGAAAAAGGCCACACCACCGTTCATCTCACCCCCCAGCGAGCTTACGCCGCTGAACAGCTGCACCAGAAACCACAAGCCAATTACCAACCAGGCCGGCCATTCCGCCCACAAGAAGAAAAAGGCCAGCGGCACGATGCCCTTCACCCGCACCGTGGGGAAGAGGATAAAATAGCTGCCCAACACCCCGGCAATGGCTCCACTGGCCCCCACCAAAGGAATGGTCGAGGCCGGAGCAATGAGGATCTGGGCCCAGGCGGCGGCAAAACCACTGCCTACGTAAAGCAGAACATAACCCACTCGCCCCAAGCGATCTTCGACGTTGTCACCAAAGAGATACAGGTAGAGCATGTTGCCCAGCAAATGGGCCCAACCGGCGTGGAAGAACATGCTGCGCAGCACGCTCAGAATGGTGTCTGGGGCGAAAGGGGCGACGGAGGCACGGGCCGGGATGACCGTCAGGCCGGCGGCCAGAGCCGCCTCCAATTGAGCGGGGGGGAAGCTTAACTCCCATAGAAAAACAAGAACGTTGATGAGGATGAGGAGATAGGTGAGAAGAGGAAACCGGCGCGTCTCGTTGATATCTCTTAACGGCAACATCGTTTACGGCTCCTTATATAAGAGTATTTGGCCAGAAACGCCTCTCAGCAATGTAATGAGATAGCGTTCGAAAAATTTCTTCGCTTGATTTTTGCATCATTATAGTCTCCTCTTCACAAATACTCCAAGCCGCCCTGCATGTCTTTAAGGAATCACAACCCCGGATTCAACAAACCGGCGTAGGAGGGGGTGAGCAGGCCCCCCCTCCTACGCCCTACACCTTACGCTGCCGGTAGGTGATCGTTAATCCAGGCCTTGATATCGGCCATGACCTCTTCCTTGCCGAGGTCGTTGAGCATGTCGTGATAGTGCCCTTCGTAAAGCTTCAGCGTCTTATCCGTTGAGCCGGCTGCGTCATAAAAATGTTGGCTACCCGAAGGTTTGGTTGCCTTGTCTGCTGTGCCGTGCAGAATCAACACGGGCAGCGTAATCTGCGGAAATTCTTCGGTAAGCCGATGAGCGGCATTAATTAAGACCTTGCCTGTCTGCGCCGGCTGCGACTCGCCTTTGATAAGTATGTCGTTGTTCATTGCTTCGACGACACTCGGGTCGCGCGAAAAGTCTTCGTTTTTAAGACTGAAAACGTGCGTGTGCGGCGTGATGTAGCTTAAGCCTTTCAAAAACGAGAGCACCAAATCCGGTACGGGCAGCTCATAAGCGAAACTTTCGCAAATCAGTCCATCAATCTCGCTTTGATGTTCAAGGGTGTAAATGCAGGAAACAACGCCCCCCGCACTGTGGCCGAGCACAAAGACCGGCAGTCCCGGCTCCTGCGATTTGGCCATACTGACAAGTGTCGCCACGTCGTCGGTATAGTCCTCCATCTGCTGAACATAATATCGTTCGCCCTCCGACCTGCCGCGACCGCGCAGATCGAGAGCGTACACAGCTAAACCATCGACCATAAGCTGATCGGCCACCCACAAGTATTGACCGCTGTGCGAATTGAACCCGTGCACGAGAATCACAACCGCGCGCGGCTGCCCTTCCGGATGCCACGAGCGCGTAAAAATCTTTAACCCACCGACGCCTTCAAAAGATGATTCGTTCATTTGTTTGTCTCCTTTGAAAATAGGTTTAGTAGGACAAATCGCTGATTTGTCCGGGTTGGAACAAGTCGCTGACTTGTTCTACAGTTTTCATTATCGGTGTAACAAGCTGATGGTTGAACGCTGATAGCTGAACGCTTATGAATTAGGAATACGCTTAGCTCTTAATAAATTCCAGCAAATCGGCGTTGAACTGATCCTGATGCGTCACGGTTAGGCCATGGTCCGCACCCGGATAGACTTTCAGCCTTCCATTGGGGACAAGTTCGATAGAACGCATAGCTGATGCGCCGATAGGTACAATTTGATCGTCGTCGCCATGAAGGATCAATGTCGGCACATCCATGCGCTTGAGATCCTCAGTGAAATCGGTTTCGGAGAACTGTGCGATGCAGTCATAGGCTCCTTTGATGCCGGACATCATACCTTGCAGCCAGAAATATTCGCGCACACCTTCCGATACTTCCGCTCCCTCCCGATTGTAGCCGTAGAACGGCAGGGTCAGGTCTTTAAAGAACTGGGATCGATCTTTAAACGTCCCTGCGCGAATCCCATCGAACGCCTCAAGCGGCAGGCCGCCGGGGTTATCCTCCGTTTTCAGCATCAACGGCGGCACTGCCCCAACCAGTACAACCTTGGCCACGCGCGATGTCCCATGCCGACCAACATAGCGGGTTACTTCACCACCGCCGGTCGAATGTCCGACCAAGACCACATCGCGCAGATCCAGCGTCTCGATCAGCTCGGCCAGATCATCGGCATAAGTGTTCATGTGGTTACCGTGCCAGGTTTGATCCGACCGGCCGTGACTGCGCCGGTCGTGAGCAATGACCCGGTACCCCTCCTGTCCCAGGAACAGCATTTGACCGTCCCAGGCATCGGCACACAGCGGCCAGCCATGGCTAAAGACTACAGGTTGACCAGACCCCCAGTCTTTATAATAGATCCGCGTGCCGTCTTTTGTGGTAATCGTACTCATTTTTTGTCTCCTTTGATACAACGTACTAAAAACTTGTTTCAATAATGATTGACCAACGACTTATCTCAATCGAAATCCACCTCCTGACAAGCCTCTACTCCATTCGACCATCTTGCCAATCTCCAGTCTCCAATTACCAAACTCTAATTACCAATTACCCTACCGTGCAAACGCCTGGCGCAGCGCCGCTCCCACCTGAATTGTAGCCGCCCGCGTGGCCGGCGTTTCCGCCAGAGCGTTAAGTATCATAAAACCGTGGATGGTGCCCAAGTAACGGGTGGCAGTGACCACAACGCCGGCCTCGATCAGCTTGCGGACATAGGCCTCGCCCTCGTCACGCAGCACATCGTTTTCGGCAGTAATTACCAGAGCCGGGGGCAGCCCCTGCAACTGTTCCACTGACGCATATAAGGGCGAAACGGTCGGCTCCCGGCGCAGGTCGACGGCGGCATAGCTGTCCCAGGCGTGGGCCACGCTCGCTGCTGAGAGCCAGTAGCGGCCATCGCCAAACTGATGGTAGGAAGCATAGCCCGGTTGTTGGGCGTCGGTCGCCGGATAGAATAAAGCCTGAAAATCGATCTTTGGCCCCTGCCGCTCTTTAGCCAGCATGGTCACCACAGTCGCTAAGGTGCCGCCCGCCCCATCGCCGACTACTGCCAGCCGCGAGGTGTCAACGCCGATCATCGCGCCGTGTTCGGCCACCCACGCAGTAGCGCTGTAAGCTTGTTCAACAGCAATGGGATACCGTGCTTCAGGCGAACGATCGTAGTGAACAAAAATGAGGGTCGTCTGCGTAGCGTTCACCAGTTCGCGCAGCAGCCGGTCGTGGGTGTCTGAATCGCCCGTGACCCAGCCTCCGCCGTGAAAGTAGATCACCCCCGGCAGCAAGCTGGTAATGCCGGGCGGGCGAATAATCCGCAGATCGATTAAGCCGGTTGGGCCGGTCTGAATCGTCAATGCTTCAATCGTCGCCGGGAGCTTAGCAACGGGGCTGTCGGCCTGAAGCTGCAAGAACCTGCTGCGGGCATCCGCCGGATTGAGCCCATGGGGCGGAGCGCTACTCTGTGCTTCAAGAGAGCGTAAGAAGGCTAAAGTAGCGGGGTCAAGCATAGTCGATTGAGCATCGCTGCCGTTACTCACGCACACCTCCTTAAGAGAAAGATTTCTGTATCCGGCTGTCGCTGGCTTACAGGCTAGACCGCACAGGATGTGGGCGTGAACGCTATCGAACACGCTCCCCCGTTAACAAAAATTGGACGAAACCTTTAACTATCACTACAATATATCATTAATAGGCGTTTGTCAGTGTGCCCTGGTGTGCATTTGACGATGCTCTAAGTGTGCAACCGGTGTGCATTTACGGTGCCCGTTACCGGGCGTCAAGGGGAGTGGATATGGCATCGAAGCAGACTTACCCAATTCGCAACTATACGATTGGTCAATATTTGCTGACGCTTCGAAGCCGAGCACAGCTCACCCAAGCGGCGCTGGCCGACCGGGTCGGGGTTCATCGCCGCAGCGTTCAAAAATGGGAAAGCGGCGAGACCTACCCGACGGTTGACAACCTGCGCACCCTGATCGCCGTCTTACTGCCACTGAATGCGTTTACCCCAGGCCAAGAACATGCGGAAGCCGTCGACTTGTGGCAGAAAGTGAGCGAGTCGGCCCCCCAGCCTCTCCCCTTCTTTGATACAGTCTGGTTCAACCGGCTGTTAATTGACCCTCATTCCCATCCTCCCGACCGCGAACCCATCTCGACCCACACCGTCTCCTTTCCTCCGCCGCCGGATCAGTCGCGGGGACCGCGTGCGCGACAGATTACCCCGGCTCTACCCTTTATCTCCACACCGTTGATTGGTCGCAGTAATGACTTAACACGTATAGCCCAAATTCTCGACAATCCGGCCTGCCGCTTACTCACCTTGATCGGGCCGGGCGGCATCGGCAAAACGCGCCTGGCCCTGGAAGTTGCGGCCCGGCAAGCCGGTACCTTTAGCGATACCGTGGCTTTTGTGGCCCTGGCCTCCGTCGGCAGCCCTGACCAGATCGTCTCAGCAATTGGCGATGCCCTCAACTTCTCCTTTGCCGGACCGTTCGACCTGTTCACCTACCTGCGCGAGCGGCCCATGCTGCTGCTGCTCGATGACTTCGAGCATCTACTTGACGGGTCTAATCTCATTGTGGAGATGCTCCAGGCCGCGCCCCATCTTACCATCTTAGTCACCTCCCGTGCTCGGTTGAATATTCAGGCCGAGTGGTTGTTCGATGTTGAGGGGCTATCCTATCCGCCCGTCGATGCATTTGGTTGGAGCGTCTGGCACGACGCCTCCAATCTAACCGACTACGGCGCAGTCCAGCTCTTTATTCAGCGCGCCATTCAAATCCAGCCGGACCTGCCTCTAACTGAAGCCACTTTGATGACGATTATCCGTATCTGCCAGCATGTGGCCGGGATTCCTCTGGCCATTGAACTGGCCGCTGCCGGAGTACGTCTGCTGCCGGTGGATAAAATTGAACAGCAGCTTCGCTCGAACCTGGACACTCTGGCAACGACCCTGCGCGATGTACCGCTGCGACATCGCAGCATGCGGGCCGTGTTCGATCACTCCTGGGATCTGCTGTCTGAGTCGGAGCAGGCCGTGTTTAGCCGCCTGTCCGTCTTTCGCGGTGGCTGGAACCAGGCAGCGGTCGAAGGCATCTGTGCGGAAGTAACAGGCCATTCCAGAGAGAAGCACAAGGGGGATCATACTCTACCATTTTTGTCGCACACGGTTTCGCCGGCTTTATTGGCCTCGCTGATTGACAAATCCCTGGTTCACCGTAAGAACGGGAAGAAACAGTCATTTGGCGATGCCGATCCAGCGAACGCTTCCGGTGGGCCACATTTCGTTTTACTGGAGCCAATCCGTGAGTATGCCCTGGAGCAGTTGACAACTCGAGGTGAGGTCGACAGGCTGCAGCACGCTCACGCCAACTACTACCTGGCTTTAGCCGAAGCCGTGGAGACTCTCAAAGACAGCCCAACACCAAGCGCAACGCATGACCAGATCAACCGCGAGTATGACAACCTATACGCCGCTTTGCAGTGGGCCTACAACAGTGGCCAATACCTGTTGGGACTAAAGCTGGCCGGGGCGCTCTGGCGATTCTGGCGTCGCCGGGGCTACATCAGCGAGGGGCGTGTCTGGCTGGAAAAGTTACTGTCACTGGTCGACAACACGTCTTCTAACCCAAGGGTAATCGATGCCCGGCTGAATGCGCTCAATGGTGCAGCCTGGTTAGCATCCTACCAGCACGATTTTGCCCACGCCGCCCAGATCTTCGAGCAGAGCATGGCACTGCGCCGGGATTTGGGCGATGTAAAAGGCGAGACGAGTTTGCTCGACAATACGGCCCGGGCCTGGCGTTCCGCCGGACAGTATCGGCGGGCGATCCCGCTGATGGAAGAAGCATTGGCCCAGCACCGCGCCCATGGCAATCGGGGCAGCCTGGGAGCCGGCGGTCTGGGCTTTTCCCTTTACGAGTTGGGGCTGGTTCTTCGCGAGCTGGGCGACTTCGCCCGCGCTGCCGATCTCTTTGAAGAGTGCGTCGCCTTTCACCAGGCTTTGGGCGATCGCGAGGGCAGAGCCATTGCCCTGTTGGGATTGAGCGATATTGCGCGCGACCAGGGTGACATTGCCCAAGCCCGTA
>JAGRBY010000790.1 GCA_020433835.1 Anaerolineae bacterium
ATCTTTACATTTCCACAGTTTAATGTTGTACTACCTCAATAGCTATCCCGTGCTGTTATCAACATTTGTTGAAGAACGTTCTCTATTCATCACGCTACTAGTGCCAGCCATTTGTCTCCATGATCACTTCCTCTTCGTAGAAATGTCCATTTCGCTTGTCCGAGGCGGGTACAAATGCAGATGGTTTCACTTTCGATCGTAATTTGAGATCAGGATTTTTCTCAGCCAGCTTAAATTGACCCACTAACTTCTGAAGAGCCTGAGCCATCTCACTCAATGTCTGGGCAGAAGCACTCACCTCTTGTACTTGAGCGCTCATCTCCTCAGTTGCCGCGCTTACCTCTTCTACCGCTGCGCTATTCTTTTTGCTTACGCTAGCAATATTGTCGACAGCTTGAGAAACCTCACTTGAACCGGCTGCTATTTCTTTCGTGGCACTTGTATTCTGTTCGACCACTGCCGCAACAGCATCCATTGTACCCACCAACTCACTTGATGAAGTACTCATTTGTTGGGCCGCTGCGGAGATGCCTTTGACCTGTTCATTAACGGCTTCTACAGCTTTCAAAATATCGGCCAAGGCCTGACCTGCTTTATCTGCCCGAATTGCACCTACTTCAACCTCTTTCGAACCCTGATTCATCGACTCCACCGCTTCGGCCACAGTTTCTTGAATACCTTCAATCAGATTGGCAATTTCCTTAGTTGCCTCCGCCGATTTCTCAGCCAACTTGCGGACTTCATCAGCTACTACGGCAAAACCTTTGCCATGTTCACCAGCCCGTGCTGCTTCAATAGCTGCATTTAAGGCCAACAGATTGGTTTGCGATGCAATGTCATCAATGGTTTCAACGATGGCCCCAATTTGCCCTGAACGCTGCCCCATCTCTTGCACCTTTTGGGCTGACATCTTGACTCTAGCTTTGATAGTTTCCATACCCTGTATGGTCTCATCTACTGTTTTCACACCTTCTCGAGCTGTTTGAGCAGCACCAGCGGCCCCCTCAGCTCCAGAACGGGCATTAGTGACCACTTGGTCGATAATTGTAGAAATCTGCTCCGTAACATCAGAAGAATGAGCAACAGTTTTAGTTTGTTTCTGAGCACCTTGCGCTATTTCATCAAGGGCATACGTCATCTGCCCCACAGAGAGTCTCATCTTAGTAGTAGACTCGGTCTGTTGAGCAGTACCATAAGCGACCTGCTGGCTAGTCGCAGCAATTTGGGCTGTGGCCAAGCCGGCTTGTTCGGCAACCGCCGCCAGTTGACCGGAAGCTGTTGTAACGTTAGTCGTATATTCAGTTAGCTGGCTTATCAGTTCACGCAGACTTTTTAACATTTTCACAAAAGCGTTGCCAAGCACATCTCGCTCAGATTTAGGCTTGAGATCGGACGTCAGGTCACCTTGAGATAGGGTATCGGCTGTATCAGCCATCTCTTTCATATAGGCGATCATTTGTTGGAAAGCAATCGCCATCTTACCAATTTCATCATGTCTTTCCGCTAACGTTTCATCCATCTCGGTGTGGTTCACTTCGCCGGCAGCAAGTTTGGTAGCGGTGTTCGCCATTACCGCCAAAGGACTGGCTATACCGCGAGCCACAAAGAAGGCTACCCCACCCACAACGAGTAGCGTTACCGATAAGAGAGCTAAAACGCCCCACTGTAAAGAATGTATGCTGCTTAACACTTGGTCCTGAGGTAATGATTGAATAACAAGCCAGTAACGTTGCGGTTGATTGGGATCAAAGTGGAGTTTGCGGAATGCGATTACTTCTCCCAATCCCGAGTCTATCGTGACGTGTGAATCTTGCTCGCCAAGGCCTGCCATACTACCTGTATAATCACTGTTTGCATTGAAATCGGTCTCCAAGTCAAACCCGAAAGTCTTGTCCGGATTGGAGTGCATGAGGTAGTAACCCTCGCTATTGGCTAGTGCCGTAGTTCCGGAATCCGATTGTAATCTTGACAAAAAATTCTCGGCATATACATTCATCACGACTACACCTCGACGCTCTCCTGCAGCGTTGAAGACCGGTGTACTGTAACGTAATACGGGTACGTGCGGCACCTGAATTTCGCCATGTTCTCGATTGAGATTCAGTTCAGAGATATATACTTCCCCAGCCTCTATTTTCATCGGCTCTGTAAAATAAGAATTGCTGCTTTTATCTTGCAGAGCCTCACCACGAACAACTGACGATTGGCCATCCTTGTAATCTACACGAATTTTTTCCATACCGAATTCATCGAGATAGCGAATTTGCATATAAAAGTGCCGATTTTCGGCAACAGCTTGATAGGTTTGGCTCAAACGTTCAGCCCACTCGTCATAAGGAACGTTTGAGAGCAGATCACGCCCACCATCGTCTGAGGCACGGATCAATCCATGAAGGGCAGGTGTATCTGCCATAATTAAGACATCGGATCGAAACAGTTCAAGAAATGTCTGTACTTGGCTAACGTTGGTTAACGTATCTTGCTGTACATCATATAACGCATCCGCTGTCAATGTTTGTCGAGCCTTGATTATTCCTAAACTGGTAATGAGGGCGATAGGGACAAATGCGACCATGATGAAAAGAAAAGTTAATTTATTTCGTATTGAGAGATTGAACCAGTTAAACATCTTATTTTCCTTACAGATATGATGATGGGTAGTGTTATGGAATTTTTGAGACTTCAATCACAAACAATATCTATTGCGACTACACCTTGTTTATCTTTACGGCTCTATGCAGACGGCTGTACTAACTTTTTCCCACGCGGGCCAGAGGCAAAGGTTTTATCCGATTATTTATTATCTTAGTATCCGCTGCTCATAGGTACCGATATATCTTGATAGCTATTGTGACCATTACGCTTTTCTGCAATCGCTACAGAACTAAAATTCGTACTATTCGAACGCTGCTGGGAATGTGTTCCACTCTCATTCAGGTTGAATTGAGCTACTAGCTGCTGCAAAGCCTGAGCCATATTGCTCAACGTCTGCGCAGAAGCGCTTACTTCTTCTACCTGAGCACTCATCTCTTCTGTAGCGGCACTTACCTCTTCTACAGCCACACTGTTCGCTCTACTTACTGCGGCAATATTGTCGATAGATCGTGAAACCTCATTTGAACCGGCTGACATCTGCTTCGTAGCCGTCGTATTTTCGTTGACAACTGTGGAAACTGCTTCCATCGCAGCATCTAATTCATTTGATGAAGCTGCCATTTGCTGCGCTGCCGCAGATATATCTTTAACTTGCTGATTTACCGCTTCTACAGCCTTTAAAATATCAGTCAAGGCTCGTCCGGCATCATTGGCTCGACTAGCTCCGCTCTCCACTTCAGTAGCGCC
>JAGRBY010000791.1 GCA_020433835.1 Anaerolineae bacterium
GTCCCGATTTTTGGTGGCGCGACCGATGAAGAACCGGCGGCTGAAGCCACCGAAGAAGCCATGGCCGCCGAAGCCACCGAAGAAGCGATGGCCGAAGAAGCGATGAGCCTGGATATTGAGCCGGTTCGTATCGCCGTGGTTATGCCCAGCACGACCACCGACCTGGCCTGGAGTCAAGCTCTCTACGAAGCACTGTTAGAAATCCAAGAATCCGCCGGTGGTGAAGATGTGGTTGAAATCGCCGTTTCGGAAAGTATGTTCAACGTCACCGATGCCGCTGCCGCCCTGCGCGACTACGCCGCTGACGGCTATGACATTGTTATTGCGCACGGTACCCAGTACGGCAGTTCGATGTTTGAAATCGCGCCCGACTTCCCCGACACCACGTTTGCCTGGGGTACTGCCACCGATACCGGTGAGAGCGAAGGTCTGGAAAACGTTTTTGCTTACGAAGCCCGCGCTGAAGAAGGCGGCTACGTAAACGGTGTTATGGCCGCTACGATGTCTAAATCCGGTATAATCGGTGTGGTTGGTCCGGTTGAAGCCGGCGATGCCAAACTGTACATCGATGGTTTTAAGGCCGGTGCTGAAGCAACCAATCCCGATATTACCGTTAACATCTCCTACACCGGCTCTTTCGGTGATACGGCTTTGGCGGCTGAAGCAGCTAAAACCCACATCAACGCCGGGGCTGATGTTCTGACCGGTTCGGCGCAGCAGGTTGTGGGCGCTATCGGTGCGGCTCAAGAAGCCGGTGTTCCCTGGATGGGTACCCAGGCTGATCAAAGCCCGCTGGCTCCCGATATCGTTGTGTCTACCCAACTTTATGACTGGACCGATGTGTTTGTCGACATTATCGAAAAACACCAGGCCGGTGAACTGGGCGGCACTGCCTATGCATTGACCCTGAAAAACGGTGGTCTGCGCATGATCTACAACGAAGACATTGCCGGAGCCGACGCGGTTACCGCCGCAATGGACGCCGATGCGTCTATCGTTGCGGGTGATATCAGCGTTGAGGTTGAGTAAGGTTAGCTAGATAAACAGGTGGTCAGTGAGCCGAGAAATCGCGCTCACTGACCACACTTGTCCCCTTTTGGTTTGTAGTAGCGGCTTTAGCCGTTTTTGCTCAAAAACGCCTAAAGCCATTGTTACAAATATACACAAATTGTTCCATCGCTATTACATCAGCGACTCAACAACTCATTCAAATGGTGGTGATCGATGACACAAACCAACCTTCTCCCCTCCGGCCTGCCCCGTATCGATTCGATAGAAATGCGCGGCATCGTAAAGCGCTTTCCCGGCGTTCTGGCGAATGATCACGTCAATTTCGAAGTTAAAACCGGCGAGGTCCACGCCTTACTGGGCGAAAACGGTGCAGGTAAAAGCACGTTAATGAAAATTCTCTACGGCCTGTACCAGCCGGATGAGGGCGAAATTTTGCTTAACGGCAAACCGATTACCATCAACTCCCCGTCCGACTCGATCCGGCACGGCATCGGCATGATTCACCAGCACTTTATGCTGGTCGATTCGCTGACGGTGGCCGAAAATGTGGCCTTAGGGCTAAAATCGTCACGCGAACCTCGGCTCGATCTGAACGAAGTTCGAACCCGCATTCGCGAACTGGCCGACAGCTACGGCCTGAAGGTCGATCCTGATGCGACCATTTCAAGTTTGGCGGTGGGGCAGCAGCAGCGCGTGGAAATCATCAAAGCCCTCTATCGCGGCGCGGCCCTGCTGGTGCTTGATGAACCAACAGCGGTACTTACCCCCCAAGAAGTTGACGATTTGTTTGTTATCTTTCGGCAGATGGCGGCCGACGGCCACGCCCTCATCTTTATCTCCCACAAACTGCACGAAATCTTTGCTTTAACCGACCGCGTAACCGTTTTGCGTGATGGTCAGGTTGTCGGTACCCGCCCCACCAGCGAGGTTACCAAAGAAGATTTGGCCGGAATGATGGTTGGGCGCGAGGTGCTGTTGGAACGGGTTCGCCCGCCGGCCACCGTCGGCGATGTGCGCCTCAAGCTGGAAAATGTCAATGCTGTTAACGACAGCGGCACCCCCGTACTGCGCAACGTGAGTTTCGAACTGCGCAGCGGCGAGATTGTGGGTGTGGCCGGCGTTTCGGGCAATGGGCAAAAGCAGTTAGCGGATGCTGTCGCCGGGCTGCAGCTGGTATCCGACGGAATAATAACGCTGGATACAAATAATGTAACCCATCTATCACCAGCCCAAATGATCGATGCCGGACTATCGTACATTCCCGAAGAGCGCATGCACGACGGGGCTATTAAAGATTTTACGGTTGAAGAAAATCTTATCCTGCAAGACCACATTCGCTCGCCATACTCAAAAGGCATTTTTCTCGATTTTAGCTATATTGCCAAGCATGCCAAAGCGATGATCAGCAGCTTTAACGTTAAAACGCCCAGCAAAGATACGCCCTTAAAAAACCTGTCGGGCGGCAATATCCAGAAGCTCATTCTGGCCCGTGAGTTAGCCCGCCAACCGCGTGTTTTAATTGCCGCCCAACCCACCCGCGGCGTCGATATTGGTGCAACGGAATATATCCATAACCAACTGCTCAAAGAGCGCTCTGAAGGTTTAGCCACGCTGCTCATTTCAGAAGATCTCGATGAAGTTCGAGCCTTATCAGATCGCATTATTGTCATGTACGGCGGTGAAATTATGGGCATTGTTGACAATAGTACAACTACCGTCGAAGAATTGGGTTTGATGATGGCTGGTGAAAAACAGGACATCCCACAAGCAGTTTAAATTAGTGTGAGATTTACTCTACTAATTGACAACTTTTCCAAACTATGTTACGCTTGAAACCGTTAACTTCATAAAGCTTGGCCGCGAAGCCCTCGACGATGAAATGTTTTGTGTGAAAGTCAGAGGGTTTTGTTATTTGTTATCTCAATACTATCTTTAGGAGAGAAGGAGGTAATAACCGCTATTATCGATTTACTGACTGACCATAGTAAATTTTCCCCGCGTTAATACTTTAAATAACCGCAAAAAATTTCATTTAAAATCTGGAGGAGTGAAATGAAGAAGGTATACCAAACCATCAGTATTGTTGCCCTGTTGGCGCTAACTTTAGCTCTAATTCCCGCCTTTGTGTTGGCTCAAGACCCCACCGCCGAACCTACTGAAGAAGCCATGGAAGGTACGATGGAACCGACCGTCGAGGCTACTGAAGAAGCCATGGAAGGTACCATGGAACCGACGATGGAAGCCACCGAAGAAATGATGATGGAAGGTACCATGGAAGCTACAATGGAACCGACCGAGGAAATGATGATGGAAGGTACCATGGAAGCCACG
>JAGRBY010000792.1 GCA_020433835.1 Anaerolineae bacterium
TCACGCTGGCTATTTTGACCTGGCCCAGCTCGGGGCGGTGGTCTTTACTATAGCCGAATTGCAGCAACCCTTCTGCGGTCACCTCGCCATAGCTGCTGGCGGTCGTGGTGTCTATGCGCGCTATCTGAGGCGAGCGCAAGACGTTCATATGATGGCCGGGGATCGCGTGGAGTTCAATTCCACCTCTTGCGATGTCCCCCCAGCCCCAGGTAGTGCTCGATAGGCTGACCGTGGTTTTGAACAAGGTCACTCGACCCGGATAGGGTTGAGGTTGATACCGGCGACCAGTCCGGAGATTAGCCCGCAAGACCCGCAGCAGGCGCGCCCCCTCGGGCGTATCGAAGTCCAGCTTGAGGCTCTCATCTGCTCTCGCCTCTCGCTGGACAAGCCGTCCGAGCTGACGGCGCAACCAGGAGGCTTGTCCTTTCTTTTGGTCTAACTGTTGGATCATTTAATCACACCGCCTTCGAAAACTGCCATGCGAACACGCTCGAAACACTGCACGATGCCGTCAAATCGGGGAAAGTGCGCTATATCGGCGCATCAAGCGTTTCTTCAATGGGCATTTCGTAATTCCAGCAGTGGCTCTGATACAGATGGAGATGATACCCTATTTCGCTCTGCCTTGAGATTGAGTATCAATCGATCTTTTCTCAAGCCTACCGCTATGAACGAGTCAACTGGAGCTATTCTTTCCATTATTCTCACGCCGTTCTAACCACTGCCGGAGTAAGCCCAGGTCATCCGGGGTGTGCAGATCCGGGGCCAGCCAGCCCTCCAGGTCAACTTCGGCCATACAGGTCTCGGCAAACTGCTTGATCTCCTCCGCCACGCCGGTGCCCAGGCTGTCGAATAAAGCGTGCAGTCGGATAGCTTCATGGTTGCCCATATTGTTGCGCTCATACAGCTCATGCCGCCCGGCAAACTCAGTGCCGATGGCATCCCATAGAGTTTTCATCAGCTTGATCCGCTGGACTGAGTCACCGGTGGAGCCGCGTACATATTTGTCTAGATAGGGTCGCAGCTCCGGCGTCTTGAAATCGAGGGCGCTGGAAGGCTGGAAGATAAGCCCGCTAGCCACCAACTGCGAGATGATCTCCTTGATACGCGGATAAGCGACCCCCATCAGCATGCGATGAGCCATCATATGTTCCATTTTTGGTATAATCGCCCCGTTGTGGGGGACACCCGTCTGGGCCATCGCATCGCTTAAGCTCCAAAACAGATGGCGCCAGGTGATCACTTCACCCACATTGACCTGGACACCTCTAAACTTCTCGACGCCGGTGGCTTCAACCGCCTTGAGCAGCAGCCCGGTCAGTAGATCAAGCTTGACCGCTAGTCGGGTACAGCCTTGCAGCCCGGAACGAGCCAGGAAGCCGGTGCGGGCAACATGCTGGTTCTGTTTTTCCAGGTCGCCATAAACCAGAATATTGTCCCAGGGCACCAGCACCTCATCAAAAATGAGGATGGCATCGTTTTCATCTAGCCGACTGGACAGCGGATAATCGAAGGGCGTGCCCATAATGCTGGCCGTCATCTCGTAGGAGGGGCGGCACACAATCTTAAGACCCGGCGTGTTCATCGCCAGTAGAAAGGTAATGGCAAATGGTTTCGTTTTGACGTGAACCCCGCCATCCTGACCTACAAACGTATAGTTGGTCAAGGCAGAATTGGTGGTTACGTTTTTAGCTCCGCTCACAATCAAGCCGGCCTCAGTTTCTTTGACGACATGAATGTAGACATCATCGACCTGATCGGGCGGGCGGTGGCGGTCGATTGGAGGATTGACAATGGCGTGATTGACGTAAGGCATCGTTTCTTGAAAGAATTGGTACCAGCGACGGGCATTGTCTTGATAAGAACCATAAAAGTCGGCATTGGGGCCGAGCATGCCCAGCAGCCCGGCCATATGGTCGGGGCCGCGTCCGATCCAGCCATAGCCAATGCGATGCCAGGCAGCCAGGGCATTTCGAGCGGCGGCTTGTTCTTCAACCGTGCGGCTGGCTCTGAAGAAGGGATGGGTGTAGCCGCCGGAGCCGGTATCGGTCTCGCAGGTCAGGAGCGCTTGCCGGGCGGGGTCGTGGAGAGCATCATACAAACGGGCGATCATGCGGCACTGGTTGCGAAAGGCGGGATGCGAGGTCACATCCGGGACGCGCTCACCATAGATCCAGACCTCTCGGCCATCTTGCAAGCTGTGCAAATACTCGACCCCGGTCAGCGGCTTTTGTCGAGATGCCGGAGATACTCCATTGGTCGTGGCCGAGGCTGATAAGTGTGGCTGCGGTGACGGTGAAGGTTCCGCTTTTTGAGAGGATACTACGAAACCAGCTCCACTAGGGGGCGGCTGTCGGGTCGGCAACGGCTCTGCGGTCAGGTTAGAGGGCAGATGTTGGGTAGGTAACGGCTCTTCGACTAGATCAGGGGACATCAGTTGGGTAGACAACGGCTCTGCAGCCAGGTTAGAAGCGGACACGGCTAGCGCCTCTTCATTGTCAAGAGAAGGAGGTGTGACTGGGGAAGCCTCTGGCGTGAATGTCTGCGACGCATTGTCTGTCACCTGGACGGCTTCTGTGACAGAGGAAGCCTCTGGAGTGAATGGTGTTGTTTCGCGAACCGGAATACGTTCTAACCGATGGCGTAGTTTTTCAGCCAAAGTCTCGACCTGAGGTGAACGCAGTACGTTCATATGATGACCCGGAATCGAGTCGATCTCCACCCCACTGCTTGCAATGTCATCCCAGCCCCACGTAACGCTTCGATGGCTGATTGCCGTCTTAAACAAGGTTATCTGGCCCGGATACCGTTGTGGTCTGTACCGGCGACCGGCCTGAAGATTGGCGCGTAAGACTCGCATCAAGCGCTGCACCTCCGGTGATTTGAAATTTAGCCTGGACTTGGACTGGGAGCGGCCAGACTGTTGTGCCAAATAATCCGAAACATAGGGCCATAGGTGAGGCAAGACGGTCGTCAAAAATACTTTCGATGCCCCTAAGGGTGACAAGGTCAAGGGCGTATCGATGATGGCTAACAAGCCAACCTCTTGTCTAGCCTGGTGTAACTGTTGAGCCATCTCCAACGCAATCAGCCCGCCAAAAGACCAGCCGGCCAACTGATACGGCCCTTCCGGTTGGATCTGGCGGATAGCCTCAAGATAGGTCTCGGCCATTGCTTCGACTTGGGTAAGAGGCTCGGCCTCGCCGGCAATGCCGACTGATTGTAGACCGTAGACCGGCTGCTCGGCACCGAGGCGCAGGGCCAGGTCATAGTAGGGGAAGACGACGCCAGCCACAGGATGAACTAAGAAAAGCGGCAGGCGACTTCCTTCAGTTTG
>JAGRBY010000793.1 GCA_020433835.1 Anaerolineae bacterium
GCACGTGTCGCTGCACGTCTCGGCCTATCCCGGCGTCGATTTTCCGGCGGTCGTGACCACCGTCGCGCCTATCGCCGATGCCAACACCCACACCTTTGCGGTGACCATCACCCCGCTGGATGAAAAGGGCCTGCTGCGCAGCGGCATGTTTGCCGACACTACCCTGCTGGCCGAAGAAAAAGAGAACACCCTACTGGCTCCGCTCACGGCCGTAACGACCGTCAACGAGCAGCCCACGGTCTTTGTGATCACCGCTGACGGGCTGGTCGAACAGCGGTCGGTGACGACGGGCCTAACCACCAAAACCCAGATCGAACTCACCTCCGGCGTCAAAGACGGCGAAACCGTGGTCACCAACGGCCAGGTCAACCTTGAGGACGGTTCAAAAGTAGAAGTCGTAAAGGAATTATGAAGGATGAATTATGAATTATGAAGTAATTTCATCCCTCATAATTCCTAATTCCTAATTCACAAGAGGTTATTATGGGACTGACAAAACTATCAATCAACCGCCCCCTGGCTATTACGATGGCGATATTGGGTTTGGTGCTGATGGGCTACATCGGCTATACCTATCTCAACGTCGACCGGATGCCCAAAGTCGATATTCCCTATGTTACCGTGGTGGTGGTGTACCCCGGCGCGTCGCCCGACGACGTCGCCAACGAAGTATTAGAAGAAATCGAAGACGCCGTGGCCGGCGTTTCCGGCATTGAAGAGATGACCTCTAAAGCCGGCGAGAACTTGGGTACGGTCACTATCGAATTTTCCGAAGGAACGGACGGCAACCAGGCCGCGATAGACGTCTCGCGCCAAATTGAGGCCATCAAAGGCAACCTACCGGACGACGCCGAAGAGCCGACGATCATCAAGGCCGATCTCAACGCCACCCCGATTATGCAAATTGTTTTGAGCGGGCCGCAGGGGCAGGATGCGCTTTACAGCCTGGCCGACGAACAGCTTAAACCGCGCCTACAAGCCGTGTCAGGTGTGGCTTCGGTTTCGATAGCCGGCGGGCGCGACCGTGAAGTACAGATCAACCCCGATCCAATTAAGATGGCGGCCTACAATTTACCGTTCTCCACGCTGGAAAGTTTGCTCGCAGCCGAAAATGCGACGGTACCGGCGGGTAATCTGGAGCAGGGCAACAGCCGTACGGCGCTCCGCGCGGTGGGTGAATTCAACAATATTGAAGACATACAGAATATTGTGGTCGTCGGCCGTCCCAGCCAACTGGCGATGACGCTGCCGGACGGCGTCCTGCCGCAAGCCCCCGACGGTATGGATACCGGCGGGCTGGTTCACCTGCGCGATATGGCGACCGTCACCGAGGGCTATGCCGATACCTCGCAGATGGTTCGGTATAACGGCCAGGAGGCGGTGTTGATTACCGTGGTGAAAACCAGCGACGGTAACGCCATTGCGGTTGCCGACGATGTTAAAGAGGCTTTGGCCCTATTTGAGGCCCAGGAACTGCCCTCCAATGCGACCTTAGATGTCGTTATCGATGATACAACCTTCACCCGCGAGTCGGTTGCCGCCGTGCAGGAAGACTTAGTGCTGGCGGTGGTGATTACCGGTATCATCATGCTGATCTTCTTGCACACCATCAATAGTAGTTTGATAGTGATGCTATCGGTGCCGACCTCCTTGATTGTCACGTTCTTGGCCATGTGGTGGTTCGGCTTTTCGCTCAACACGATGACGCTCATCGCCCTGACGCTGGTTATCGCCATTGTGGTGGACGACTCAATTGTGGTGCTGGAAAACGTAGAGCGCCACCTGCATCTGGGCAAATCGCCCATCCAGGCCGCTATCGACGGACGCGGCGAAATTGGTACGGCGGCGATCACCATCACCTTGGTTATTGTGGTCGTTTATCTGCCGGTTGCCTTTATGAGCGGCGTTGTCGGCCAGTTTTTCCGTGAGTATGGCATCACCGTGGCGGTAGCGACCCTGCTGTCACTGCTGGTATCGTTCACTCTCACCCCGATGCTGGCGGCCTATTGGCTTAAATCCAAAACGGACGAGGCTAAACCGCGCACCAAGCTGGGCCGTATGGTTCATCGGCTGACGCTGCCTATTCTGTGGCCGTGGCAAAAATTTATCACCTTGTGGGAAGCGCTCTTTACGGGGCTGTCCAACGCCTACGCGGCCACGCTGCGCCTGGCGCTGAAAAATGTCTTCACCCAACTGTTGGTGGTCATTGTTTCGGCCGCGGCGCTCTTTGGCGGCCTCTATCTCATCACCGGCGGCTTCATTGCGGGCGAAATGCTGCCGCAGGAAGATGACGGACAAGTCAATATTACCCTAGAAATGCCCGTTGGTACCAGCCTTGACGCGACGGATCGCGCCGCTCACCGAGCCGAGAAAATTATTGTGGCCGATGTGCCTGAGCTGGCCAAGATTATTACCCAGGTGGGGGTTGGCGAGAGTAGCATCCTGAGCAGCGGTAACGAGAAAGCCAACAGCGCCACGTTGACCTTGATCCTCGTTGACAAAACGGCCCGCGAACGCAGTACATCCGACGTGGTCGAGGCCCTCCGCCCGGCCCTCCAGGATGTTCCCTCGGCTAGCTTCTCCCTCGGACTGAACTCGGCTGTCTCCTCCTCATCGGCTACGCAACTGCGCCTGCTTGGCCCCGATAACGACACCCTGGTTAAACTGGCCGGCGAGGCCGAAGATATCATTCGTACTGTCCCGGGCGTGGTCGATTTGCGCAACAACGGCGCGGATCGCTCACCGGAAACGCAGCTGATCATTGATCGCCAGCGCACAACCGACCTGGGGCTATACGTCGGCCAGGTGGGGGCCGATTTACGCACGGCCGTCAACGGCAATGATGTCGGCAGCCTCAAGGCTGACGATGGGGGTCAGGACGTGGATATTGTCCTGCGCTTGGATGAAGAAACCCGCACCGATCTGGACAAGTTGATGCGGCTGCCGCTGGGTTACTATCAGGATCAGCAGATTTCGCTCGGCCAGGTGGCCGCAGTGTCCAACACGCAAGCCCCCGGCAACATCGAGCGTCTGAACCGGCAACCTTCCCTACTGATTGAATATGGCGTCAGCGGCGACCGTGGCGCGGCCGACGTAGCCAACGAGGTTGAGGCCGCCCTCCGTTCGCAGATCGATTTTCCGGCCGGCTATGACGTGCAGTTCATCGGTATGACCGATGCCCAGCGCGACGCCTTCAGCCAGCTTGGCTTTGCCCTGCTGCTGTCGATCCTGCTGATCTACATGCTGCTGGTGGCCCTGTACGAAAGCTTATTGCAGCCGTTGGCCATTCTCTTCTCGCTGCCGGTGGCGGCGGTGGGCGCGTTGGGCGGGCTG
>JAGRBY010000794.1 GCA_020433835.1 Anaerolineae bacterium
AGTTGCGGGACAGCGCCGGATTTCTAAAAAAGTCACCGGCTTCACCCTGAACATTCTTTATCGTCTCGTTATTTTTCCTTATTTATTAAGCTCAGTTCGAACCTGGAAAATAGACAGGATTAACAGGATTTATAAGATGAAAAAAGTAAAAATCTTTTCAATCTTGCCGAAGGTTCTGTCTAATTATCGAACTCAGGTAAATTACCATTTATGTGATGCCGTTGTCAACGTTATTGCGTTTGCCTTCCTCCATACACCCTTAATACGCAACCTAATTCCGAGTGTCGAAATCAAACGAGGTGAAAATTTATGTATGGTGGTTGGTGGAACTATATACGCTATGATGAGGAGCGTGATCGTCCGCAGCTAAGTTGGACGCTGTTTAAGCGGGTTTGGGAGTATGCCAAACCTTACCAGGTGAAACTCCTGGGTTTATTGATTTCCATTTTTGTGATTACCGGCCTAAGTCTGATCCCGCCGCTTTTGTACCGCGACCTTATCGATAACGCGCTGCCGAACCGCAACGTCGGCCGCTTGAATTGGCTGGCGGTCGGGATGATCGGCATTCCGCTCATCAATGCCGTTGTGGGGCTGGGCCAACGCTATCTCAGCGCCACCATCGGCGAGAGCCTGATCGCCGATCTGCGCAACAGCCTTTATAACCATATGCAGCGGATGGGCATGCGCTTCTTTACGCATGCTAAAACCGGCCAGCTCATGAGCCGGCTCAACAACGATGTCGTCGGCGCACAGAATGCGCTGACCGGTACCTTCATTAATATTCTGACCAATATTGTCACGGTCATTACCGTGCTGGTGGTCATGCTTTCGCTCGAATGGCGGTTGACGCTGCTCAGCATCGCCATTTTGCCCCTCTTTATCCTGCCGACCCGGCGCGTGGGACGCACGCTGCGCGAAATTCGGCGCGAGAGCCTGGATTTAAATGCTAAGATGAACAGCCTGATGAACGAAACGCTCAACGTCAGCGGGGCGCTGTTGGTTAAGCTGTTTGGTCGCCAGCAGGATGAAATGAACAAATTCAACGAACGCAGTCGAGCGGTGGCTCAGGTGGGGGTCAAATCGGCGATGATTGGCCGCTGGTTTTTCCTGGGTATTGGTCTGGTCAGCGCCATCGGCACGTCGCTGGTCTTTTGGGTGGGCGGCCATTTGGTGCTGCAAGGGTCGTTTACCATCGGCACAATTGTCGCCTTTGGTTCCTATTTAACGCAGCTCTATGGCCCGCTAACGGCGATGAGCAACGCCCACATCGAGTTCGCCACCAGTATGGTTAGCTTTGAGCGCGTCTTTGAAGTCATCGACCTGCCGTTGGAAATTAAAGATAAAGCGGACGCCGTTGAACTGGCCGATGTTGCGGGCAGCGTTGTGTTCGACAACGTCTCGTTTAGCTACACCTCCGGCGGCGACGGTGGAGCCGCCGAGTTGGGCCTGACGGTCGATCCCAAGGCCAGCCGCAATGGCGATGCCCCACTGGTCATCACCGCGCCCATCTCCAGCCGGTCGATGGCGATTGAAGAGGTCAACTTCCGCATCGAGCCGGGCCAGTTGGTGGCGCTGGTTGGCCCCAGCGGCGCGGGCAAAACCACGCTCACCTACCTGCTGCCGCGCCTGTACGACCCGACCGCCGGGAGTATTTTGATCGATGGCCACGACTTGCGCGATGTGTCGCTGCGGTCGCTGGCCTACACCATCGGCATGGTCACGCAAGAGACCTATCTGTTCCACGATACCATTCGCGCCAATTTGCTCTACGCCAATGCTAACGCGACCCAGGCCGAGATCGAAGCCGCGTGTGAGGCCGCCAACATCCATCATTTTATCGAAAGTTTGCCGGATGGTTATGAAACCGTAGTCGGTGAGCGGGGCTATCGCTTGAGCGGCGGCGAAAAACAGCGGGTGGCCATCGCCCGCGTTATTCTTAAAGACCCGTCCATTCTGGTGTTGGACGAAGCCACCAGCAGCCTCGACAGCCACAGCGAGGCGCTAATCCAGGAGGCACTGGAGCGCATTATGCAAAAACGCACCAGTCTGGTCATCGCCCACCGGCTGAGCACCATCCTGGCGGCTGATGTTATTTTGGTGATGAGCGAAGGCCGCCTGCTTGAGCAGGGCCATCGCAGCGGGAGCCGTTCGGCTCACGAGGAGCTGTTGAGCAAGGGTGGGCTTTACGCCAGCCTCTACCAGACGCAGTTTCGGCATACGCCGCAGCTGGTAACTCTGCATTAAACCGTGGTGAAGAAAAATCAGACAGAATTGACAGGATTATCATGATTTTATCTGTTATAATTCGGTAAATCGTGTTAATTCTGTCGATTATTGTGTCGATCTTCCATACATTTCCCGTTTCACGGTTTAACGTTGTGCTACCCCGCAGCTGGTGGGGTGATTTTTTGATTAATATTCGTAGGACAAACGTAAGTTTGTTCTACGAATGGTTTCAATCTCCTCACTGAAAATCCCTAAGAATTCGAAAATCCCTAAGAATTCATTGTTTTTGACAAGTTTTTCCCGTACACGGAACCGATAAGCCTCCAGACGCTTCTACGGGCGTTTGCAGGCCATCGGCACGGGTACGGTGGTTAGGCATCTCTTGCCTTTCAGATATACTACGGTTACGCACTGTGCGTTGGGTATATCTCATTTCCCTGTCAAGCTAACAGACAATGTAAACTCCTCGTAGGCGGTAGGAGTGACCTCCCTCACCGTTCTTGGGCTTGCCTGAAGATAATGCCGATGCCTACCCATCCGTTGTATTCCCAATAATTACCGTTTTATCCAAAAAAGGAAAAAGAGTTTCTATGGAAAAGCAGGAGTATTTGTATCCAACCTCTGGCCTTGGCTTTCGGCTGCAGCAGGTTAGCGTGTTGATTACCGTCACCGTGCCGCTGATTGCAACCATCGTGGCGATTGTACGGCTTTGGAACTGGTGGGTGACCTGGCCTGATATCGCGGTTTTAATCGGGATGTATGTGATAACCGGCTTGGGTGTGACCGCCGGTTATCACCGCATGCTGACTCATCGCAGCTTCGAGGCCCCAGCAGCCATCCGCTTTATCTTTCTGGCGATGGGATCGATGGCTGCCGAGGGTGGGGCGCTCAGTTGGGCCTCGCTGCATATTCAGCACCACGCCCGCTCTGACCGCGACGGCGATCCGCACAGCCCGCTGGAAGGCTTTTGGCACGCCCACTTCGGCTGGCTGTTTAACCATTTCAAGCCGCTGCCCAAAGTTTACGGCAGTTGGCTGCTCAAAGACCCGATGATTGTCTTTTTCGAGCGCACCTTTTTGCTGTGGGTTCTGCTCAGCCTGGTGA